>NZ_JBHXBO010000185.1:0-8262 GCF_042726775.1 Oerskovia sp. NPDC060287 | reverse complement strand
GTCCGGGCCCCGCGGGCGGCCCGGACGGGGCGGCCGGTACCCGGGCATCACCGGCGGACCAGGACCGGGCAGAGCGCGGGTCAGGCCTCGGCGACCTGGACGCCGAGCTCTCGCAGCCTCGCCCGCAGCCCCTCGACGTGCTCGAAGCGCAGCGTCCGGAACCCCAGCGCACGGGCGGCCGTGACGTTCGCCACGGAGTCGTCGACGAAGAGCGTGCGCGCGGGGTCCAGGGCGAAGCGCTCGGTCGCGACCTCGAAGATGCGCGGGTCCGGCTTGACGAGCCCCACCCGGCCCGAGACCAGCACGTCCTCCATGAGCCCGACCGCCGGGGCCGCGGGCTCCGCCTCGTGGAACATCTCCGCGGACCAGTTCGTCAGCCCGTACTGCCGGACACCGAGCGTGCGCAGCTCGCGCACCACCTCCTCGGTGCCGGGCACGGGACCGACAAGGCTCGCTGCGAAGTTCTCGGTGTACACGTCGAGGGTCTGCACGTGCTCGGGGTGGTGCTCCGCGAGCTCGCGGCGGGCGTCGGCCCAGGACCGGCCCGCGTCCTGACGCGCGTTGAACGTGGGGAAGTCGACGGCCTCGAAGAAGGCCTCGACGTCGGCACGGGCCATGCGTCCCTCGTAGGCCGCGTACGGGTCCCACGTCACCAGGACGTTGCCGAAGTCGAAGAGCACGGTGTCGACCGCCGGGGCGGGCGCGCTCTCCTCAGGGGCGCCGCCCGGGGTCGTGGGCGTGGTGGGGTTCACAGCATCTCCTTGGGGTCGAGCTGGACGCGTACGCTCCCACCTTCTCGCTTGGCCGAGCGCACCGCGAGGGAGGCCGAGAGCTCGCGCGCGAGCCTGCGGCCCTCACGCAGAGGGACGCGCACGATGGTGCGCACGGGCGGCTGCAGCGAGGGATCACGCCCGGGACCGCCGCGTCCGGGGCGCCCTGCCCCCTCGACGACCTCCACGGGCCCCAGCGTCGTCGAGGCGTCCGCGAGGCCCACCCGGGCCACGACCGCGTCCACGGCCTGCCGGTCCCCCGTGACGGCGGCGACCCGCACCGCGGGCGGCAGGTCGAGTTCACGGCGCTCGGCCAGCTCACGGTCCGCGAACCCCGCCGGGTCCCAGCGCACCAGGGCGTTGGTGGGCCCCGGGGCCGCGTCGCCCACGAGCAGCACCTGCCCGCCCTCGCGGGCCGAGCGCACCAGGCCCGCGGCCGCGAGCCAGCGGTGCAGGGCGTCCTGGGCGACCGCGAGCCCCACGTGCGCGGTGCTCAGCGCGGCGTCGAGCAGCAGCGCGGCGGCGTAGCCGCCCTCGGCCACGGGCTCCGCGCCCGGGGTCGCCACGACCACGGCGGGACGCGGCCCGACGGCGGCGATCACCCCACCCGGGGCGCTCGCGCCCGAGACGCGCACCGCGACGCCCGGGAAGGCGCGGCCGAGCTCCTCGGCCGTGCGCCCCGACCCGACCCGCACCGAACGCAGGCCTGTCCAGTGGCACTCGTCGCACGACCACGCCCCGGCCAGGGCCCCGCACCACGCGCACTGCGGCGGCGCCCCGGGGCCAGGCAGCATGAGCGGCCCGTGGCACGTGCCGCAGTGCGCGGCCGTGCGGCAGCGGGCGCACGCCACGACGGGCATGTAGCCGGCACGCGGGACCTGGACCAGGACCGGCCCGGTGCCCAGGGCGTCCCGCACGGCCCGCCAGGCGGCGCTCGGCAGGCGCGCCGCGGCACCCGCGCCCTCGGACGCGAGCTCGACCGACGTCAGCGCCCGCACCCGCGGGGCCCGCGCACGCAGGACCTCACGCGGCGCGGCGACCTCCCGGGCCCAGCCCGACTCGAGCAGCGCCTGGGCCTGCACCGTGCGGCTCACCGAACCGAGCAGGAACGCGGCCCCCTCCAGCTCGCTGCGCAGCGCGAGGACCTCGCGCGCGTGCGGGTACGGCGAGCGCGGCTCGGCGAGCGTCTCCTCGCCGTCGTTCCAGCACACCACCAGCCCCAGGTCCTGCACCGGCGCGAACGCCGCGGCACGCGTGCCGATCACGATCGGGACCTCGCCGCGCAGCGCGGCGAGGAAGCTGCGGTACCGGGGCGAGGGCCCCTCGTCCGCGGTCAGCCGGACGAACTGCCCGTCCTGGCGCGCCGTGCGGGCCGTGTAGCCGGCGAGCTCGAGCGCCCGCGACATCTGGTCGACGTCCCGCGCGTCGGGCAGCACGACGAGCGCCCCGCGCCCGCCCGTCACGGTCGCGCGCACGGCCTCGGCCAGGGCCAGGGCCCAGTGCTGGACGGCCTGCGCCGGGTCCTCCTCGCCCGCGCCGCGACCGCCCGCCGGACGATCACGGGGGACGGGCACGCCGTCGGCCACGCGGCCCGGCAGCGCCGTCCAGACCGCGCGCGGGCCCGACCCGCCGACCAGGTGGCTCAGGAACGCGGCCCCGCCGCGGTAGGGGGCCCACTCCGAGGGACGCACCGGGCCGGAGGGCGCCGGTGCCGTGGGGGCGGTCGGTGCCACGGAGGGAGCGGAGCCCGAGGACCCGGCGCTCCCCGGGGCGTCGGGGCCGGAGGACGCGCCCGGGGGGCTCGTGCGTTCCCCGTCGGGGACGCTCGGGTCCACCTGGGCGTCCGCGGTCGGCTGCTCGCTGCCCGACGGCGCCGCTTCCGCCCGCGCGTGACGCGGCGGGATCGCGAGACGCAGCACGTCCGAGAGCGTGCCCGCGTAGTGGTCGGCGACCGTGCGGCACAGCCGCGCGACCTGCGGGGTGAGCACCTGCTCGGGCGAGACGAGGCGCTTGAGCGGCACGAGACGACCGTCGTGGTCGCTGCGGTCCGCACGGGCCAGGACGAATCCGTCGACCTCCTGCGGGCCGAACCGCGCCTTGACCCGGACCCCCGGCCGAGCGTCCGCGGCCATCGAGGCGGGCACCAGGTAGTCGAACGTGCGGTCCAGGTGGTGCGGCGACAGGTCGAGGACCACGCGGGCGACCGGCTGGTCGCCCGCGATCTCCAGCGCGCCCACCGGACGCGCGGCCTTGCCCGCCCGCCGGGCGCGAGGGGCCGCCTCGGGAGCGGGGAGCAGCGTGAGCTGCTCCCCCGCGTCCTCGGCGGTGTCCTGGCTGGTCATCGCCCTATCTCAGCACGCGCCACCCACACCGGGGAAGCCGGTGCGACGCGGCTCAGACGGCGGCCTGGAGCGCGGCGACGCGGTCCGTGCGCTCCCACGTGAAGTCGGGCAGCTCGCGACCGAAGTGACCGTACGCAGCGGTCTGCGAGTAGATGGGACGAAGAAGGTCCAGGTCCGCGATGATCGCGGCCGGGCGCAGGTCGAAGACCTCGTCGATCGCGGCACGGATGCGCTCGACCGGGACCGTCTCGGTGCCGAACGTCTCGACGTACAGGCCCACGGGGTGCGCCTTGCCGATCGCGTAGGCGACCTGGACCTCGCAGCGGCGCGCGAGCCCGGCCGCGACGACGTTCTTGGCGACCCAGCGCGTGGCGTAGGCGGCCGAACGGTCGACCTTCGACGGGTCCTTGCCCGAGAAGGCGCCGCCGCCATGCCGGGCCATGCCACCGTACGTGTCGACGATGATCTTGCGGCCCGTCAGCCCGGCGTCGCCCTGGGGGCCGCCGATGACGAACTTGCCGGTCGGGTTCACGAGCAGGCGGAAGTCCGCGACGTCCAGGTCCAGCCCGGCGACGACCGGGGCCACGACGAGCTCGGCGACCTGTGCGTGCAGCGACTCCTGCAGCACGTCCTCGTCGTGCTGGGTCGAGAGCACGACGGTGTCGAGCCGCACCGGACGGTCCCCGTCGTAGCCGATGGTCACCTGCGTCTTGCCGTCGGGGCGCAGGCCCGGCAGCGACCCGTCCTTGCGGACCAGCGCGAGGCGCTCGGCCAGGCGGTGCGCGAGGAAGATCGGCAGGGGCAGGAGCGTGGGGGTCTCGTCGCTCGCGTAGCCGAACATCAGGCCCTGGTCGCCGGCGCCCTGGGCGTCGAGCGGGTCACGCGAGATGCTCGGGCCCGAGGAGTCGTCTCGCTCTTCCAGGCTCTTGTCGACGCCCTGCGCGATGTCCGGAGACTGCTGGCCGATCGAGACCGACACGCCGCACGAGTCGCCGTCGAAGCCGATCGCCGAGGACGTGTACCCGATGCCCTTGACGACGTCGCGGATGATCTGCGGGATCTCGACGTACGCGTTGGTCGTCACCTCTCCCGCGACATGGACCAGGCCCGTGGTGACCATGGTCTCGACCGCGACGCGGGAGGTGGGGTCCTGCTCGAGGAGCGCATCGAGGATCGCGTCGGAGATCTGATCACAGACCTTGTCCGGGTGGCCTTCCGTCACGGACTCGGACGTGAACAGGCGCAGGTCGTCTCTCATGGGGTCCAGCGTACTGTCCCGCTAGATGATACGCGCCATCCGACCACTGAGACGTAGCGGAGATCTCAGTCCGTGGTCGCGGCGAGCGGCGGCGAGAGCTTGAGGACCGCGTCCCACACCGCGTCCGCGACCTCGCGCTTCGACCCCGCGGCCTGGGCGACGGTCTCGCCCTGCGCGTCGACGATCGTGACCTCGTTGGTGTCCGTACCGAACCCTCGTCCGCCACCGACCGGGTTGATCACCAGCAGGTCGGCACCCTTGCGGCGCGCCTTGGCGCGACCGTGGTGCAGGACGTCTCCGGACTCGTCTCCGGTCTCGGCGGCGAACCCGACCACGACCTGCCCGGGGCGCAGGCGCTCGCGCGCCAGCTCGGCCAGGATGTCCGGGTTCTCGACGAGCTCGATGGGCGCGGGCCCCTGGCCCGGCACCTTCTTGATCTTGGTGCCCGGGGTCCGGGCCGGACGGAAGTCCGCGACCGCGGCGGTCATGACCACCACGTCGGCGTCAGGCGCGACCGCGCGGACAGCGTCCCGCAGCTCGGCCGTGGACCCCACGCGCACGACGTCCGCGATCCCGTCGAGCGGCTCGGTCAGGTTCGCCCCGACGAGGGTCACGTCCGCCCCACGGTCCTGGGCTGCGCGCGCGAGCGCGATCCCCTGGCGTCCGCTCGAGAGGTTCCCGATGAAGCGCACCGGGTCGATGGGTTCGCGCGTGCCGCCCGCCGAGACCACCACGCGCAGCCCGGCCAGGTCCTGCGGGGCCCCGCCGACGCCCGCCCGACCGGCGACCTCGAGCGCGGTGCGAGCGATGTCCTCGGGCTCGGGCAGGCGCCCGGGGCCCGTGTCCTTGCCCGTGAGCCGGCCGCTGGCCGGCTCGATCACGTGGACGCCGCGCGAGCGCAGGGTCGCGACGTTGGCCACGGTCGCCGGGTGCTGCCACATCTCGGTGTGCATGGCCGGAGCCATGACCACGGGGCAGTGCACGGTCAGGAGGGTCGAGGTGAGGAGGTCGTCGGCACGGCCGGCGGCCGCGCGCGCGAGGAGGTCCGCCGTGGCGGGGGCGACGATCACCAGGTCCGCGCCCTGGCCGAGCGCGACGTGCGCGACCTGCGGGACGTCGTCGAACACCTCGGTGCTGACCTTCTCGCCCGACAGCGCCTCGAACGTGGGCGCACCCACGAAGCGCAGGGCGGAGGCGGTGGGGACGACTCGTACCCGGTGCCCCTGCTCACGCAGGAGACGCAGCAGGAGGACGGCCTTGTAGGCCGCCACTCCCCCGCTGACACCCAGCAGGATCCTCATCGGTACGAGCCCTCCCTCGCGCCCACGCCTCGCACAGAACGTCCGTCCGCCCGGAGGCGGTCGACGATCAGGGAGCCGGGACGTCCACGGTCTCGATGGTGAGCAGGCCCTGGTTGATCTCGCGCATCGCGATCGACAGCGGCTTCTCCTGGTTGCGGGTCTCGACGAGCGGGCCCACGTTCTCCAGCAGGCCCTCGTTGAGCTGGGAGTAGTACGCGTTGATCTGGCGCGCACGCTTGGCGGCGTAGATCACGAGCGCGTACTTGGAGTCGGCGCGCTCCAGCAGCTTGTCGATGGGCGGGTCGGTGATGCCCTCGGGGGCGGCGATGGTTCCGGACACAGTCTCACTCCGTGAGTCAGGGGGACCTGCGACGGTCTGTCAGGGCCGGTGCAGGATGGATGGTTCAGGTACGACGTGCGGACCTTGTACAGCTGGGTCGATCACGAGGTTGCGCGCGCTCAGCACGCACGCGCCTGACGACCAGTCTACTGGGCAGGCACAAATCCTCCCGAGGGACCGATCGCCCTGCCCCGACGGGGCAGGCTCGGGCGTTGGCGCGGGTCGCCTCAGGCGACGGGCGTCAGGCCCATGGCCTCGACGAGCGCGTCGGTCGCCCGGTGCACCTCGTCGTTGACGATCACGACGTCGAACTCGGGCTCTGCGGCCAGCTCGACGCGTGCGGTCGCCAGGCGGCGCTCACGTTCCTCGGGTCCCTCCGTGCCACGGCCCACGAGGCGCCGCTCGAGCTCCTCCCAGCTGGGCGGGGCCAGGAACACGAACCGTGCCTCCGGCATGGAGGCACGGACCTGGCGCGCGCCCTGGAGGTCGATCTCCAGCAGGGCGGGCACGCCCGCCGCCAGCTTCTCCTCGACCGGGCGACGCGGGGTGCCGTACCGGTTGCGTCCGTGCACCACGGCCCACTCGAGCATCTCGCCCTCGGCGACCAGGCGGTCGAACTCCTCGGCCGAGATGAAGTGGTAGTGGACGCCGTCCACCTCGCCCGGGCGCGCCTCGCGGGTCGTCGCGGACACGGACAGCCACACCTGCGGGTAGCGGGCGCGGATGTCCGCGGACACGGTCCCCTTCCCGACGGCGGTCGGGCCCGCCAGGACGGTCAGGCGGGCAGGGTGCTGTGGTGCGGCGGGTGACGAGGCAACCGGCGCAGCGGGTGAAGCGGAAATGTCAGCCAAACCTCTCGATGAGCGCCGCGGACTGGTGGGGTCCCAGCCCGCGGACGCGACGCGTCTCGGCGATCCCGATCTCTTCCATGATCGCCCGGGCCTTCACCTTACCTACGCCGGGGAGCGACTCCAGCAGCGCGACGACGCGCAGCTTGCCGATCACGTCGTCGGTGCGCCCCTGCTCGATCACCTCGGCGAGGGAACCCTGGGAGTACTTCAACCGGTTCTTGACCTCGGCGCGCGCTCGGCGCGCCTCGGCCGCCTTCTCGAGATTGGCCGCGCGCTGCTCGGGGGTCAGGGATGGTAGTGCCACGCAAGTCACCTACTTGTCCTCAGACGGATGGGCCCACACGTGCACCGGGGCCGCCGACCGGATCACGAGCCCCGGTGGCGACCTCGACACCTTCGAAACTAGTCACACCTGGCAGGTCAGGCAACGCTCACACGCCCTGAGCAGCGAACTTCCTGACGATCTTCTCCCTGGTCGCAGGCCCGACGCCGCACGCCTCGAGGTACCCGTCGATGCTCCCGAACTCCTTCTCGGCCAGCTCCCACGCGCCCAGGAGGTACTCCGGCTCGACGCCCAGCAGGGGCGTCAGGGCCTCCTTGTCCAGCCCGGGGATCGGGGGGATCACGGCCGCGATCCCGTCGACCGCGGCCCCGCTCGCGAGGTACTCGGCGAGCCGGTCCTCGTCGCTCACGCCGCAGACGTACTGGACGAGCGCGACGATCCACCCGGTACGGTCCTTGCCCGCCGAGCAGTGCACGACGACCGCCCCGTCCGCGTCCGCGACGTCCTGGAGAGCCTCCCCCACGGTCCGGCGGATCCCCGGGTCCGTGACGAACGTCGCATAGACGCCGTGCATCATGGCGCGGGCCAGTGCCTGGGGGTCCTTCGACCCGATCAGCTGGGCGATCATGGCCGCGGTGTCGGCCGAGCGCTCCTCACCGTCGGACGCGCCGTCCGCGCCACCAGGCCCCGCGTCCGAGTCGCGCAACGCGTGCCCGACGCCGGCGCCCGGGTCCATCCGCCGAGGCACCACGCGCGTGGTCGCCGGGACGACGTCCTGCCCGTCGCGCTCGACCTCGTCCTCACCACGCAGGTCCAGGTCGACGGTCACCCCGAGGGCCTCGAGAGCCGCGACGCCCTCGGGGGTCAGGCGGGAGAGGCCGGCGGTGCGCAGCAGCACCCCGGTGCGCAACGGCTCGGTGGCGCCGACGGGCACGGCGCGCCCGCCCACGTCGCGGGCGTTCCAGGTCCCGGGGATGTCGAGGGCCCCGGGGTCGTCCGTCCGGGCGTCTGCAGCGAGGGAAGAAGTCATGGGGCGAGTCTTTCAGGTGGCGTCAAGAGCCGCCGCACGGCACGTCACGTGCCGCAGAAGGCCCGAGGGGGCGCCCACCGGGATCGG
>NZ_JBHXBO010000184.1:0-8319 GCF_042726775.1 Oerskovia sp. NPDC060287 | reverse complement strand
GTCGGGCTGACAACGAACGCAACCTCGTGCTCGACCGGCCGCAACGCGACCATCAGCAGGCCGAGGCCGCCCCGCACCGGCTCAGCCTCGCGGCAGCCGGACCTCGAACGTCGTGCCCGACGCCGGAGCGCGCCCCGCGTCGTCGGCCTCCGGTCCGTCGTCGCGCCGCGGTCCCGTGGCTCCTGGCCGCGCGAGGTCGCTCGCGGTCGCGTCGCGCACCGAGATCTCCCCGCCGTGCGCCTGGACCACGGCCTGCGCGATCGCGAGGCCCAGCCCGGTCGACCCGCCGACCCGGTTGCGCGCCGAGTCGCCGCGGCTGAACCGCTGGAACAGCGACGGCAGCAGGGCGGGCGGGATGCCGGGGCCGTCGTCGGTCACGGACAGGACCACGTGGTCCTCGCCGTCGGGCCGGATGCTCACGACGACGCGCGTGCCGGGCGGCGTGTGGACGCGGGCGTTGCCGAGCAGGTTGGTGAAGACCTGCCGCAGCCGCGCCTCGTCGCCCACGACCGTGACGTCGGGGATGTCGAACGTGTCGTCGCCGTCTGCCCAGAGGGCGTCGCCCTCGGCGAGGATCCCGTCGCCGTCGAGCGTCAGCGTGTCGACCTCGGCAGGGTCGCGGTCGCCCGTGGTCGAGCCCTCGTCCCCCTCGACGACCGGCCCCTCGCCCCCTGCGAGCGGCAGGTCGAGCTCCCACACGTGGTCGCGGCTCGCGGCGTGCGCGTCGGCCACCGCGTCGATCGCGAGGGCCGCGAGGTCGACGGGATCGCGGTCGAGCGGTCGCCCCGCGTCGAGCCGGGCGAGGAGCAGGAGGTCCTCGACCAGGTCGCCCATGCGCAGGGCCTCGGACTCGATACGGTCGAGGGCGCGCAGCGTGTCGGGCGGGACCTGGTCGGGGGAGCGGCGGACGAGCTCGGAGTACCCGCGGATCGAGGCGAGCGGCGTGCGCAGCTCGTGGCTCGCGTCGGCGACGAACTGTCGGACCTGGGTCTCGGACTCGTGCCGCGCGGTCAGGGAGGCCTCGACGTGGTCGAGCATGCGGTTGAGCGCCGCGCCCACCTGCCCGACCTCGGTCCGTTCGTCGGTGAACTGCTCGTCGACGCGGGGGATCTCCTCGACCTCACCGCGGTCGAGCGGTAGCTCGGACACGTGCACGGCCGCGTCGGCGAGCGAGTCCAGGGGTCGCAGCGAGCGGCGGACGAGCCACGTCCCGAGCACCGACGCGAGCACGATCCCGGCGGCGACGAGCCCTGCCTCGACGAGCAGGTAGCCCTCGAGCGTCTCGGTCACGGCGGCCGTGCTCATCGCGGTGATGCTGGGCTCGCCCCGCTCGGTCGTGGTCGAGACGGCCCGGAACGAGCCGAGGCCGCTCACCTCGACCGTGTGGGGCCGGTCGTCGGAGGGCACGCTCTCGAGCTCGGCGACCTGCTCGTCCGTGAGCTGCTGGAGGTTGCCCGACGCGTCGATGTACCCCGCGAACCGCACCGACCCGTTCTCGTAGACCACGTTGATGGTCCCGGCGCCCTGCCCGGGGGGCAGGGGGCTCTGGTTCTCCGTGCCCGACGACGGAGCCTCGCCCGGGAGGGTCCCGGCACCCGGGTCCTGGGCCGAGCCGTCCGACGCCGCGCCGGGGTCCGTGGGTGCGGTCGAACCGTCGGCGCCGCCCGTCGTGGTGTCCTCCGGAGTGCTCCCGGTCGTGCCGGTCGTGCCCTCGGTGGGAGGCGCGTCAGCGCCGAACCGGTCGAACGGGCCGCGCTCGGCGCGCTGGCTCGCCTGGACCAGCTCCAGGTCGAGGCGGTCGACCAGGCTCGCGCGGAGCGCGAGCGTCGAGCTGGTGGCGAGCGCGACGCTCAGGACGAGCAGGATCGCGACGAGGACCATGACGAGCTGTCGGCGCAGGGTGCGCGGTCGGGCGGTGAGCGACGCCCGGGGTGAGGTCACGCGTCAGGCCTTCGTGGCGCCGTCGGGCGCGGTGCTCGCGGTGGCCGCTGCGGCGCCCGCGGTGCCCGCTGTGCTCGACGTGCCCTCGGCGGGCTTGATGACGTACCCGACCCCGCGCAGCGTGTGGATCATGGGCTCGCGGCCCTTGTCGATCTTGCGGCGCAGGTAGGAGATGTAGAGCTCGACGATGTTGGCCTGCCCACGGAAGTCGTAGTTCCACACGCGGTCGAGGATCTGGGGCTTGGACATGACGCGGCGCGCGTTGCGCATGAGGTACCGCAGGAGCTCGAACTCGGTCGCCGACAGGTGGATGGGGTCGCCGCCGCGGAACACCTCGTGCGAGTCCTCGTCGAGGACCAGGTCGCCCACGACGACGGTCGAGTCCTCGCGGGCTGCGGTCGCCCCGCCGCGGCGCATGAGGCCGCGCAGCCGGGCCACGACCTCCTCGAGGCTGAAGGGCTTGGTCACGTAGTCGTCGCCGCCCGCGGTCAGTCCTGCGACGCGGTCCTCGACCGTGTCGCGCGCCGTGAGGAACAGGACCGGGACGTCGGGCGAGGTCGCACGGATGCGGCGCAGCACCGAGAGCCCGTCGAGGTCGGGGAGCATGACGTCGAGCACGATCACGTCGGGACCCACGTCGCGGGCCGTGCGGATCGCGGACTGCCCGTCGAGGGCGGTCGAGACCTCCCAGCCCTCGTAGCGCAGCGCCGACGTGAGGAGCTCGGCGAGGTTGGGCTCGTCGTCGACCACGAGGACGCGCACGGGGGAGCCGTCGGCCCGGGTCAGGCGCTCGGGGGCGCGAGGCGAGACGAGGGGTTCCGTGGGCGCGGGCGTCGTGGTCATGCGTCCATGGTGCGCGCGGTGTCTCGGCGGCGCCTGTGGTGTTCCTATGAATCGACTGTGAGGCCCCGGGGGTCCCGCGCGCGGGTCAGTCGAGCGGCCGCTCCCTGCGCGACGCGGCGAGCGTCGAGGACAGGATCGCCTCGATCGCGAAGGCCGTGGCGCCGGCGAGGTCGACCGCCTCGGGGTCGAGCAGCCACTGGGTCTGGAGGCCGTCCATGACGGCGATGATCGTGCTGGCTGCGCGGTCGAGCGCGACGGGGTCGAGCTCGACATCGTCCTCGGGCGTCAGGAGCCCGGCCTCGCGGCGCTCGGCGATCACGGTGTCGAGCGCGCTCGTGATGTCCCCGCGCAGGCCCGCGAAGCGGCGCGCGGCCCAGTCGCGCGCGGGGTGCTGGTCGGTCACGGACTCGCCCGTCAGGACGGTGTACGCCTGGACGATGCCGGGGCGTTCCGCGTTCATGCGGGCGGTCGTGACGAGGTGGCGGAACAGGTCGAGCCCGCCGGGGATGTGCTTGCCCTCGAGGTGCTCGACGTCGACGACGTCTCGGAACTCGAGGACCTCGATGAGGAGCTGGTTCTTGGAGCCGAAGTGGTGGAGCACCCCGGCGTGGGTGATCCCGACCTGCTCGGCGACCTCGGCGAGCGAGCCCTGGTGGTACCCCTTGGACCCGAAGACGCGCATGGCTGCGCGCAGGATCTCTTCGCGCCGGGCGGCGGTGCCCTTGCGCGGTCGGCGCGTGCGCGCCGGTGTGGTGGCCTCTGTCATGACCGCAACCATACTGTGATCTTCGTTGACTTACTGACTAGTCAGTAAGTGTGGTTGTATATCGGCCAGCAGACAACGCCGTCCGAACGGAGCACCTGGTGTCACTGAAGACCCACGACGTCACGACCGACGTCACCCCCGACGTCGTCGACGTCGGTGCCGACGCCGACGTCGACGGGACCGAGGAACGCCTCGCGCGCCTCACCGCAGACCTCACGGTCGAGGAGAAGGTCTCCCTCCTCGTCGGCGCAGGCATGTGGACCACGACCCCGATCGAGCGCATCGGCCTGCGGGCCGTCGCGATGTCCGACGGCCCGGTGGGCGTCCGTGGCACGGGCGGCGAGTCCACCCTGGCCGACGGCTCCCCGGTGACCGCGCAGACCTCCGCGATGTTCCCCGCCCCCAGCGCGCTCTCCGCGACCTGGGACCGCGACCTCGCGGCCCGCGCCGGCGCGCTGTTCGCGTCCGAGGCGCGCCGCCACGGCGTCGACGTGGTCCTCGCCCCGCAGATCAACCTCCAGCGCACGCCCGTGGGCGGCCGGCACTTCGAGTGCTACTCCGAGGACCCGCACCTGACCGCGGAGATCGCGGTCGAGCTCGTGCGCTCCTCGCAGGCCCACGGCGTGGGCATGAGCGTCAAGCACTACGTCGCGAACGACTCCGAGACCGAGCGCACGCGCTACCTCGCGCGCATCGACGAGCGCACGCTGCGCGAGGTCTACCTCCCGCCGTTCGAGCGCGTCGTGCACGAGGCCCAGGCCTGGAGCGTCATGGGTGCCTACTCGGGCGTCGACGACGGCGAGACCGCGGCCCCGGTGCTCGAGCACCGCCCGCTGCTCACGGGGGTCCTCAAGGAGGAGTGGGGCTTCGACGGCGTCGTCGTGAGCGACTGGGTCGCGACCAAGACGGTCCGCGGCGCGGTCGAGGGAGGCCTCGACCTGCAGATGCCCGGCCCCGACGGCCCGTGGGGCGACGGCCTGCTCGCCGCCGTCCGCTCGGGCGAGGTCGCCGAGGGCGAGCTCGACGACAAGGTCCTGCGCCTCCTGCGCCTGGCCCACCGGGTCGGCGCGCTCGACCTCGGGGCACCCCACGCTCCCGGCACCGCGCAGGTGACCGGGTTCCAGCCCGACGACGCACCCTCCTCCGCGTCGTCGGCCCGCGACGGGCTCACGGGCCAGGAAGCGTCGGCCGCGTTCCTCCGTGAGCTCGTCGCACGCTCGATCGTCGTGCTCAAGAACGAAGCCGTGGCGGCCCCTGGCACCGACCGGGCCGGCGATGCCCGCGGCGCGGTCGCCGGGCTCGTGCCCCTCGACCCCGCGGCCCTGGCCCCCGCCGGCCGTCCCCTGACCGTCGCGCTGCTCGGCCCCGCCGCGACCACCCCGTTCCTCCAGGGCGGCGGCTCGTCGTTCGTGGTCCCCGACCGCGTGACCACCCCCGAGGACGAGCTCCGCGCGGGCCTGCCCGAGGGCACGCGCATCCTGGTCCACGACGGTGCGCGCTCGCGCTCCAACCCGCCCGCGCTCGACGTCTCGGGGCGCTGCAGCGACCCGGTCACGGGCGCGCCCGGCCTGCGCGTCGAGCTCCTCGACGCGCACGGCGAGGTCCTCGACTCCCGCACGGCCCCGACGTGGGACGGGTGGCTCCAGGACGTCCGGGCCGACGCCGTGGCCGTGCGGGTCCGCGCGGACGTCGACCTCGAGGAGCCCGGCACGCACGAGCTCGGCATCGGCACGGTCGGCGTCCACACCGTGACGGTCGACGCGCGGCTCGTCTCGACGGGCGACGTCCTCGTCAACGAGGACGTCGTGCTGAGCTCGGGACACAACCACCCGGTCGCCCGCACCGTGGACGTCGAGGTCACCGAGCCGCGCACCGCGCGACTCGACGCGACGCTCCAGGTGGTCCACGCCGTCGGGTACGCGTCGTTCGTCCGGGGCGAGCTGGTCCACCGGCTCCCCGGCGCGACCGCTCAGGAGCTGCTCGACGAGGCCGTCGCCGCGGCGACCGAGGCCGACGTGGTGGTCCTCGTCGTCGGCACGACCGAGGAGGTCGAGTCCGAGGGCTACGACCGCCCCGACCTCGATCTCCCGGGCAACCAGGACCGGCTGGCCGAGCTCGTCCTGGCGGCCAACCCCCGCACGGTCGTGGTCGTCAACGCGGGCGCCCCGGTCCTGCTGCCCTGGCTCGACGACGCCCCGGCCGTCCTGTGGGCGTGGCTCGGCGGCCAGGAGGCCGGTTCGGGCCTCGCCGACGCGCTGCTCGGCGTGACCGAGCCCTCGGGCCGGCTGCCCTGGACGCTGCCCGCGCGCTTCGAGGACGTCCCGGTCCCGCACGCGATCCCGCAGGACGGGGTCGTCGAGTACTCCGAGGGGCTCGACGTCGGCTACCGCGCCTGGGAGCGCACGGGCGCCACGCCCGCGGCCCCGTTCGGGCACGGCCTCGGCTGGTCCACGTGGGAGTACCTGGGCGCGACGGTCGTCGGGGACCCCGCCGGGTCCGACCCCGCCCCGTCCGGCGACGTCCTGCTCGACGTCTCCGTCCGCAACACGGGCGAGCGCACGAGCCGCGAGGTCGTCCAGGTCTACGTCGAGCCCGATGCGGCGTCGACCCCGCCCGGAGCCCCCTCCCGCCCCGTGCGCTGGCTCGGCGGCTTCGCCGTCGTCGACGCCGCCCCGGGCGAGCTCACCACGGCGCGCGTGCGCATCCCCGCACGCGCCCTCCAGATCTGGGACGTCCCCTCGCAGCAGTGGGTCACCGCTGCCGGCGGGCACGTCCTGCGAGCTGGCCGGTCGATCCGCGACCTCCGGCTCCGGGCACCACTGCCCGCCTGACCCGGGGAGCGGCGGCGTTCCCCCGCCGCAGCTCCTCGACAGCACCACCGCACGACCCGCACCACCCGCTCGGCCCCGCAGCACAGCGCACGACCCAGCCCCACCCAGCAGATGTCAGGTTCACCGCGGACCGCACGTACGGTTCGTTCAGATTTTCAGTGCAAGGAGGCACTCATGAACAAGCGCAGGATCAGCACGGCGATCGTCGGACTCACGTCTCTCGCCCTCGTCGCCACCGCATGCAGCGGCGGCGGCAGCGGCGAGGGAAGCTCCTCGTCGGCAGGAGGCTCGAGCGTCCTGACCATCGGGATGCCCAACGGTCCGCAGACCGACAACTCCAACCCTTTCGCCAACACGTCCTCGGCGATGTCGCTGGGCTACGCGTTCGCGATCTACGAGCCGCTGGCCCAGGTCAACACGGTGCGTCCGTCCGAGGACCCCACGCCGTGGCTCGCGAGCGAGTGGGAGTGGAACGCGGACTACACGCAGCTGACCCTCACGGCCCGTGACGGCGTCAAGTGGTCGGACGGCGAGGACTTCACGGCCGAGGACATCGCCTACTCGTTCCAGATCCGCAAGGACAACGAGGGCCTCAACACGTTCGCGCTGCCGTTCGGCGACATCACGGTCGACGGCAACAAGGTCACGGTCTCGTTCACCTCGGGGCAGTTCGTCAAGCAGGGCCAGATCCTCCAGCTCTTCGTGGTCCCCGAGCACGTCTGGAAGGACGTGGAGGACCCCACGACCTGGACCAACGAGGAGCCCGTCGGGACGGGCCCGTACACCCTCAAGTCCTGGACCGCGCAGGCCGCGACCCTCACGGCCCGTGACGACTACTGGGGCGGCGAGCTCGGCGTCAAGGAGCTGCGCTACAGCTCCTACAACGACAACAACGCACTCACCAACGCCCTGGTCTCGGGCGAGGCGCAGTGGGGATGGACCTTCATCCCCGACTACGAGAAGGTCTACATCGACGCCAACCCCGAGGTGAACAACCAGTGGGCGCCCACGGGTCTGGGCATCGACACGCTGTTCCTCAACACCGAGACCGCGCCGTTCGACGACGTCGCCGTCCGCAAGGCCGTGCAGCTCGTGCTCGACCGCGAGCAGATCTCCGAGCTCGCGTCCTCGGGCGTGTTCCCGCCCCTGACCAACGTCGCGGGGCTGCCCGAGCCCGCAGGCACCGACTTCATCACCGCGCCCTTCCAGGGCAAGGACTACACGGTCGACGAGGCCGGTGCCAAGCAGGTCCTCGCCGACGCGGGCTACACGCTCGACGGCACGACGCTCAAGGACCCCGAGGGCAACGCCGTGACGTTCACGCTGACCAACCCCACGGGATGGTCGGACTACCTGACCGAGCTCCAGATGATCGCCGACGCGGTCAAGCCTCTGGGGATCACGGCCACGGTCGAGGGCCAGAACGCCGACGCCTGGTTCACCGCGATCGCCGAGGGCGACTTCCAGGCCTCGATGCACTGGACCGACGGCGGTGCGACCCCCTGGGACACCTACTCCAACCAGATGGACGGCGCCCAGTACCTGCCGCTCGGTGAGCGCGCCATCTGGAACTTCGGCCGCTTCAAGAACGACGAGGCGACCGCTGCCCTGGCCACGTACGCCAACGCCACGGACGAGGCGGCCCGCACGGCCGCGCTCGAGACCGTCCAGCAGGTCTTCGTCGACGAGGTCCCGGCCATCGCGCTCCTCGGACGCCCGGCCGCGGCCCAGTACTCGACCAAGAACTTCGTGGGCTGGCCCTCGGACGAGGACCCGTACGCGAACCCGCAGCCGACGACGGCCAACGCGTCGCTCATCCTCACGAAGCTGAAGCCGGCTTCCTGATCGCGTGACTGCTCGTGAGTGAGGGGGCGGGGCCGTCGCCGGGCCGTGGTCGGGCCTGGCGGGAGGCCGAGGAACGAGGCCGGATGGTAGGCC
>NZ_JBHXBO010000183.1:0-8336 GCF_042726775.1 Oerskovia sp. NPDC060287 | reverse complement strand
GTGTCCCGCAGCTCGAGCTCGCGGGACACCGGCCTTCGTCGTCGCAGCACCAGGGGTGCTCGTGCCTCAGGGACGCCGGCACCCTGCAGGCGCCCGGGCCTCGTGCCGGCTCGCTACTGCGACTGCACGGGCGTCAGCACGGGCACCTTGGGCTCTCGCAGGTCGCCCGAGGACTGCCCGCGGAGCCGCCGCGTCGCCCACGGGTACACGTGCACCCGCACCCACTCGGCGTTCTGCCGGGCGCGGTCGAGGAGCGGGACGGGCGGCAGTGGCGACAGCGGGTCGTCCCACGCGGCGTCGTCGGGCGCCTGGCCCAGGCCCACGAGCGCGGCCTGCGCGACGCGCCGGTGCCCGTCCGGGGTCAGGTGGATGCGGTCCTCGGACCACATGCGCCAGTCGTGGAGCGACGCCATGCCCCACAGGTCCAGGACGTGCGCGCCGTGACGGCGCGCGATCGACCAGATGTGGGTGTTGTAGACGCCCACGCGGCCGCGCGTGAGGCCCACGAGGGGCGACCCCGACGTGTCGAAGCCCGTGCCCAGGAGGACGTCGATGCCCTCGGCGCGCAGCCGGGCGACCGCGTGCTCGAGGTTGCGGGCCAGGCGGTCGACGTCGGCCGCGGGACGCAGGATGTCGTTGCCGCCGCCGATGAGGCTCACCAGGTCCGGCTTGAGCGCGATCGCGGCCGGCACCTGCTCGGTCAGGATCGAGCGCAGGAGCCGGCCGCGGATCGCGAGGTTGGCGTACTGGAGCGGGGCCCGGCCTGCGGCGCTGCGTCGCGTCGACAGGTGCCCTGCGAGGAGGTCGGCCCAGCCGCGCTGGCGGTCCGGGTCGTTCGGGTAGGGGTCCCAGAGTCCTTCCGTGAACGAGTCGCCGATCGCGACGTAGCTGGCCCATCGGGGCGTGTTCTCATCGTCCGGGTGCGAGGTGGTCACCGGTCCATTGTGTGACAACGGGGGCCGTGCGTCGCGTGACCTCCCGGCCCGACGGCACGACCCGGCCCGGCCCGACGCCGTGCCTCAGGCCGCGGGCAGCGTCCAGTCGACGGGGGCCGCACCCTGGGCGACGAGCAGCTCGTCGACGCGCGAGAACGGCCGGGACCCGAAGAACCCCCGCCGGGCGGACAGCGGGCTGGGGTGCGCGCTCTCGACCACGGGCGTGCTGCCCAGGAGCGGCTTGAGCGTCGCGGCGTCGCGTCCCCAGAGGATCGCGACGAGCGGGCGGTCGCGGGCGACGAGCGCGCGGATCGCGGCCTCGGTGATGGCCTCCCAGCCCTTGCGGCGGTGCGACCCGGCGTCGCCGTCGCCGACCGTCAGGACCCTGTTGAGCAGCATGACGCCCTGGTCGCTCCACGCGGACAGGTCGCCGTGCACGGGCGTAGGGGTCCCGAGGTCGGTCGCCATCTCGGCGTAGATGTTCTGGAGCGAGCGTGGCACGGGGCGCACGTGCGGCTGGACGGAGAACGACAGGCCCATGGCGTGGCCGGGTGTGGGGTAGGGGTCCTGGCCCACGATCAGGACCCGTACGTCGGCGAGCGGGCGCTGGAAGGCCCGCAGGATGTCCGACGGCGCAGGCTGGTACGGGCGTCCGGCCGCGGTCTCCGCGCGGAGGAAGTCGCCCACGGCGCGCAACTGCGGCTCGACGGGGGCGAGGGCGGCCGCCCAGTCGGGGGCCATGATCTCGTCGAGCGGTCGTTGCGGGACGGTGGCCGAGCAACGGTCGAGGGAGTCGGCGGAGGCGGGCGTCGCGGAGCTGTTCACGCGGCGAGAGTACGCGAGCCGTTGAATGACACTCTTGTCGTTCGCGCGTAGGCTGGAGACGCCCAGGTCCCCACCGTTCGTCGGTGCAGGACGTCCCGACGAGTGAGGAACTGCCCATGAGCGAAGCGTTCGCCGAGACCGAGCACCTCGTCGCACCGTCCCTGGACAGCACGGGGCCGGACGAGCAGCAGGGTTCTGGACTCTCGGAACGCGACCAGCAGATCCTCGCTTTCGAGCGTCAGTGGTGGAAGTACGCGGGCGCCAAGGAGCAGGCTGTCCGCGAGCTCTTCGACATGACGGCGACCCGCTACTACCAGGCGCTCAACGCCCTGATCGACTCCCCTGAGGCACTGGCCCACGACCCCATGCTCGTCAAGCGTCTGCGCCGGATGCGGTCCACGCGTCAGCGCGCCCGCTCAGCTCGCCGGCTCGGCGACGTTTAATCTGCCGGGCGAGACGGGCTACCCTGTCGGCGTGAGCAAGAGCGATTACCCCTACGCGCCCGACGAGTTCGACGTCCCCGCGCCCGAGGGCGCGCCCGTCGGGGTGTACCGCGCTCCGCGCAGCAGGTGGAGCAAGACCTGGCCGTTCCTGCTCGTCGCCGGGATCTTCGCTGTCGTCGGGATCGGCGGCGTCTACGCGGTCTCCGGAGGTTTCGGCGGAACGACGCCCGAGGCCGAGGCCAAGCCCCCTGCAGCGTCGGCTCCCGCCGAGGAGCCCGCGACCGAGGAGACCCCGGTCGAGGAGGAGCCCTCGACCGAGGAGACCCCGGTCGAGGAGGAGTCGCCCGCGGACCCCGCGACCGACATCACCGCCCTGCTGGCAGCAGCCGACAAGGGAGCGTTCGTCCGCGTCCTCAACGACAAGGGCCCCGAAGGGGAGTCTCGTGTCGGCAAGGCAGCCCTGGACGCCAAGGGGTTCACCAAGGTCGAGTTCGCGGCCTACCCCGGTGACTCGGGCGTCACGGTCAACTCGATCTGGTACGCCGCGGACCGCAAGGAGACGGCGATGGCCGTCGCCGCTGTCCTGGGCGTCCCGGCCGAGCAGGTCAAGCAGGTGGACATCCGCGAGGGCGACGTCCTGGTGATCGTGAAGTCCGCGCTGACCGTCGCCCCCTGACCTGCCGCGTGCGGGTCTGCGGCGGCTTCTCGTCGGCTGACGGACCGCAGCGCTCAGGATCCCGTCCGTCGCCGCCCCCGTCCTGAACGTCCTCGGCGTGCACGGCGTCGCGCGTACCGGTGACGGCGCGCACCCCGCGGGCTAGGCTCGGAGGCACCGAGGGCGGTGGTCGTCCTCGGGCGACCGCGGCAGGTCCGCGCCGGCACACGAGGAGACGTCCATGGCCCAGGGCACTGTCAAGTGGTTCAACGCCGAGAAAGGCTTCGGCTTCATCACCCCCGACTCGGGCGGCCAGGACCTCTTCGTCCACTTCAGCGCGATCCAGAACGACGGCTACCGCACCCTCGACGAGGGGCAGGCCGTCGAGTACGAGCCAGGACAGGGCCAGAAGGGCCCCCAGGCAGAACAGGTGCGCCCGCTCTGAACGCCGTGACCCCGGCGCGTCACCTGACCGAGGTGGACGTCGTCGTCGTCGGATCCGGGCCCAACGGCCTCGCCGCGGCGGTGACGTGCGCCAGGGCCGGGCTGTCCGTGCGGGTCCTCGAGGCACAACCCACGATCGGGGGCGGGTCGCGGACCCTGGACCTGGGGCTGGCCGAGGGCTTGGTCCACGACATCTGCTCCGCGGTGCACCCCATGGCGTGGGCGTCGCCGTTCTTCCAGGCGTTCGACCTGCCCTCGCGCGGCGTCGAGCTGCTCGTCCCGGAGGTCTCGTACGCCCAGCCGCTCCCGGGGGGCCGCGCAGGGATCGCCTACCGCGATCTCGACCGGACGGTCGACGGGCTGGGGGTCGACGGCGCCGCGTGGCGTTCGCTCGTCGGCTCGCTGTCCCGCAACACGGGCCATGCGGTCGCGACCGCTCTGGGCGACAAGCGGAGCATCCCGGCGGGGCTCCTCCCGCGCGGGGTACCGACCGCGGCCCGGTTCGGGCTCGGCGTCCTCGAGCAGGGCACCCGGGCCTGGGACCGACGCTTCGTCGGGGACGTCGCCCCCGCACTCTTCACGGGCGTCGCAGCGCACGGGATCGCGCCCATGCCCTCGCTGGCCTCGGCCGGGGTGGCGATGCTGCTCGCGTCGCTCGCGCACACCGAGGGCGGCTGGCCCGTCCCGCGCGGCGGCTCGGGGGCGATCGTGACCGCGTTGGTCGCGGACCTCGAGGCGCACGGGGGTGAGGTCGTGACGGACCACCCGGTGCGCTCGGAGTCGGACCTCCCGCCCGCCCGGGCCGTCATCTTCGACACGACTCCCCGCACCGTGGTCGAGGTGTTCGGTTCCCGTCTCACGGGACGCGCGGCCAGAGCGCTCACGGCGTTCCCCTACGGCAACGCGGCCGCCAAGGTCGACTTCGTGCTGCGAGGCCCCGTGCCGTGGCAGAACGCCGAGGTCGGGCGTGCCGGGACGGTCCACGTGGGCGGCACACGGGCCGAGATGGCCGCCGCGGAGGCCGCGGTCGCGCAGGGGCAGCACGCCGAGCGGCCCATGGTCCTCGTGAGCGACCCGAGCCTCGTCGACGAGACGCGTCGGGTCGGTGACCTGCGACCCCTGTGGTCGTACGCGCACGTCCCGGCCGGCTCCACGCTCGACGTCACCGAGGCGATCACCGCCCAGATCGAGCGCTTCGCACCGGGCTTCCGCGACGTCGTCGTGACCTCGCGGTGCGTGCCCGCCGCGCGCATGAGCGAGCACAACGCCAACTACGTGGGCGGGGACATCGCGGCGGGGGCCGTCAGCATGTGGCGCGTCCTGGCACGCCCGAGCGCGCGCCTCGACCCGTACGCGACCGGCCTCGACGGGGTCTACCTCTGCTCGGCGTCGACCCCACCGGGACCCGGTGTCCACGGGCTCGGCGGGTGGTACGCGGCCCAGCGCGTGCTGCGGCGGGAGTTCGACGTCCCGCACCTGCCCGCGCTGGCTCCCTGACGGCTGCCCGACCTCGGACCGCGCGAGGAAGGCACGAAGGCCCCACGAGGGAGCTCCTGCGTCCGGACCCGCAGGGAGCCGGGTCTCGGGTGGTTCAGGCCCAGGCCCAGGCCCAGGCCCAGGCCCAGGCCCAGGCCCAGGCTCAGGGGGCCGGGGCCGCCGCCTCGGCCGCCGCCTCGATCCGCCGGTCCTCGAGCTCGACCAGGGTCAGCACCACGAGGGACGAGCTCCACGTGAGCGGTGCGACCGCCGCGGGCGAGCCGTCCGCGAGGACCTTCTCGGGGATCGCGCCGGACGCCGTCCGGTGCGTGCCGAGCCAGTCGAGCCAGCTCTCGGCGGCCTCCTCCTCGCCGGTCGAGGCGCCCGCGAGGGCGAACAGCGCGGTCTGCGGCGTCCAGGACACGCCGTCCGTCCGCCAGCCCGCTCCCGGGGCCACCCCACCGGCCGGACGGAGCATCGACATGACCGAGGACCGCCAGGCGTCCTCCGCCCCGCTGAGCGCCGTGGGCTGGAACGGCGGGAGCGCGAAGGTCGTCGCAGCGTCCTGCGCCCCGCCCGACACGGCCCGCGGGTAGCCCTGCGAGCCGAACCGGTCCTCGATCGCGGACCGCAGGCGCATCGCGGCGCTCGCCGCGCCCGCCGCACGGTCCCACTGATCGCCGTCGCGGTAGAAGGCCATGGCGCCCTCGAGCCCGGCGAGCAGGGGGGCGGCGGTCCCGAGGGTCAGGTCGGTCGGGTGCACCTCCCAGTAGTCGCTCGACGGCGGCGGCAGGTCCGTGTCGTCGTCGAGCAGCGCGAGCACGTGCTCGGTCGAGGCGTCGACGAGGGGCGCGAGGCGCTCACGGGCGTCGTCCCGGTCGCCCGGGGCGTCGATCTCGTCGAGCACGGTCCATGCCGCCCACAGGGCCCACCCGTTGCCGTCCGACTGGATCCCGCGGTCGTCGGGGACCCCTGAGGCGTCGGGGAGGTAGCGGGCGTGGAACGAGCCGTCGGGCTCCTGGACCGAGCGCAGGAAGTCGAGCACGCGCAGCGCGTCGTCGACGTGACCGGTCCGCGCGTACGCGGCCGCCGTGAACGAGGAGTCACGCGGCCACACGTAGCGCCAGCGCGGGGACGCCGCGGCGAGCGAGGCGCCGTTCTCGAGCGTCAGGGTGTGCAGGTCGAGCAGGGCGTCCTCGCCGAGCTCCTCGAAGCGGGTGCCTGCGCCCGGGACCCGGCCGTCGGCGAGCCAGGCCCGGGACGCGGCTGCGGCGCGCTCGGCGTCCGCGACGTCGAGCAGGGACCCGGCGGTCACGGGGGAGCCTGCGACCTGGCTGAGTCGGTCCACCTCGCCGTCGGCCGCGTCGAGCCCGTCCGTGAGCCAGGCGGGGTCGAGGGCTGCCGGGTCGAGGACCCTGCTGCCGTCGAGGTAGGTGGCGCCCATGCCCGCGGGGAGCCGCAGGAGGACGCCTGGGCCCGCGGTCGCGACGCCGTCCTGGTACAGGTCGATCTGGACGTCGGTCGGCTGCGGGGTCGGGGTGGCCCCGGCCGTCACGAGCACCACGACGGGGGCGATCGCCGCTCCGAGCACCGCCAGTCGCCACCTCTTTGTCGCGAATCTCACACTGGGCATCCTAGGGCGAGCCGGACGTGCGTCGTTCCGCTGGGGGCGATAGGGGTCGTACGGCCTTGCACTCGCACCGGCAGAGTGCCAATAATGGCGTTAGCACTCTCGTCATGAGAGTGACAGTTTTCTCTGGTCGTCAGGTGAGGCCCGCGAGTCGGCGTGACAGGAACGTCGTCGTGCGCGAGCCGTCCGTCGCGGGCGCCGACCGACCGTCACACGCCACCAGCGGAGGATCAATCCCCATGGCAAAGATCATCGCCTTCAACGAGGAGGCACGTCGCGGGATGGAGCGCGGGCTCAACGTCCTCGCCGACACCGTGAAGGTCACGCTCGGCCCCAAGGGCCGCAACGTCGTCCTCGACAAGAAGTGGGGCGCGCCCACCATCACCAACGATGGTGTGAGCATCGCCAAGGAGATCGAGCTCGACGACCCGTACGAGAAGATCGGTGCGGAGCTCGTCAAGGAGGTCGCCAAGAAGACCGACGACGTCGCGGGTGACGGCACCACCACCGCGACCGTGCTCGCCCAGGCGCTCGTGCGCGAGGGCCTGCGCAACGTCGCGGCCGGGTCCAACCCGATCGCCCTCAAGCGCGGTATCGAGAAGGCTGTCGAGGCCGTGACGGCCCAGCTGCTCGTCGCCGCCAAGGACATCGAGACCAAGGAAGAGATCGCTGCCACGGCCGCGATCTCGGCCGGTGACCCCGCGATCGGCGAGCTCATCGCCGAGGCCCTCGACAAGGTGGGCAAGGAAGGCGTCATCACCGTCGAGGAGTCGAACACGTTCGGCCTCGAGCTCGAGCTCACCGAGGGCATGCGCTTCGACAAGGGCTTCCTGGCCCGCTACTTCGAGACCGACCCCGAGCGTCAGGAAGCGGTCCTCGAGGACCCGTACGTCCTGATCGTCGAGTCGAAGATCTCGAACGTCAAGGACCTGCTGCCGCTGCTCGACCAGGTCATGAAGGCCGGCCGCAGCCTCCTCATCATCGCCGAGGACGTCGAGGGCGAGGCCCTGGCCACCCTCGTGCTGAACAAGATCCGTGGCACGTTCAAGTCCGTCGCCGTCAAGGCTCCGGGCTTCGGCGACCGCCGCAAGGCCATGCTGCAGGACATCGCGATCCTCACCGGTGGCCAGGTCATCTCCGAGACGGTCGGCCTCAAGCTGGAGACCGCGACCCTCGACCTGCTCGGCCAGGCTCGCAAGGTCGTCGTCACCAAGGACGAGACCACGATCGTCGAGGGTGCCGGCGACGCCGACCTCATCGCGGGTCGCGTGAACCAGATCCGTTCCGAGATCGAGAAGTCGGACTCCGACTACGACCGCGAGAAGCTCCAGGAGCGCCTCGCCAAGCTCGCCGGTGGTGTCGCGGTCATCAAGGCCGGCGCCGCGACCGAGGTGGAGCTCAAGGAGCGCAAGCACCGCATCGAGGACGCCGTCCGCAACGCGAAGGCTGCCGTCGAGGAGGGCATCGTCGCCGGTGGTGGCGTGGCCCTCATCCAGGCCGGTGCCGTCGCGTTCGAGACCGCCGCGATCACCGACCTGGTCGGCGACGAGGCGACCGGTGCGCAGATCGTGCGCGCCGCGATCGACGCCCCGCTCAAGCAGATCGCGATCAACGCCGGTCTCGAGGGTGGCGTCGTGGCCGAGAAGGTCCGCAACCTCCCCTCGGGCCACGGCCTGAACGCCGCGACCGGCGTCTACGAGGACCTGCTCGCCGCAGGCGTCAACGACCCGGTCAAGGTCACGCGCTCCGCGCTGCAGAACGCTGCGTCCATCGCAGCGCTCTTCCTCACGACCGAGGCGGTCGTCGCGGACAAGCCGGAGAAGAACCAGCCGATGCCGGGTGGCGACGGCGGCATGGGCGGCATGGACTTCTGATCAGTCCGTCCGCGCCGCGGGGCTCGTAGAGCCCGCGCAGCCGACACGAAGGGC
>NZ_JBHXBO010000182.1:0-8425 GCF_042726775.1 Oerskovia sp. NPDC060287 | reverse complement strand
ACGAAGAACACCAAGAACTGAGCCAACCCCGGCCGACGCTCCACGAACCCCGACCACCACCCACGCAACCGACCGAACAACGACGACCGCCCCCCGGACGGCGTCCGGGCCGACGCGGGGTCCGCCCCGCTCACGCCGCTCACCGGCGGGCCAGCTCGGCGCGCATCCGGCGGGTGCTCCGCCGGTTCCGGAGGAACGCCGAGACCAGGTCTCCGGTGCCCCGGAAGAAGCGGCCGTTGACGATCGTGACGAGTGCGGCGGCCATGTCCATGCTCACGGCACCGTTGGTCATCTTCGCGATGGCACGGAACGGCATCCCGCGCAGGAACAGCAGGTTGAGGTCAGGGGTGCCCTTGGCCTCGGCGCGAGCGATCCGTCGCGCCAGCTCACGGTAGGCGACCCGGGCCAGGGGGCTGCGCGCGTGCTCCAGGTCCGACAGGGGGCTGTTGACCCCGAGCGGTCCGGTCGCCCGGCCCCGCGCGGCCAGCGGGCGCCCCAGGAGGGAGGCGAACGCGTCGTCGGGCACGTCGGTGACCTCACCGGTCCGGTACTGCTGCGGCACGGCCGGGACCGTGGCCCCGGGGGCTGTCCCGGTCAGGACGTGCTCGGCCGAGAGCAGCACGGTCTCGACGTCGGACCCGACCTCGAGGGTCCACGTGCCGCCCTCGGTCTCCCAGGTTCCCGTCGCCGTCGAGAAGTGCCGGAAGGTGAACCGGTCGAACGCGATGCGCACACGCTGCGACTCCCCCGGCTCGAGGTGGACCTTCGCGAAGCCCTTGAGCTCGCGCACAGGGCGGTGCACGCCGTCGGTCCCCCGCCGCCCCACGTACAGCTGCGCGACCTCGGCTCCCGCGACGTCCCCCGTGTTGGTCAGGGTGAACGTCACGCCCTCGGCGTCGACCTCGAGGTCCGCGTACGCGAACGTCGTGTAGCTCAGCCCGAACCCGAACGGGAACGCCACCGGCGCGCCGACGCTCGAGTAGTAGCGGTACCCGACGTAGGGGCCCTCGCGGTACTCGGCGTCGACCCCTTCGCCCGGGTAGTAGCGGTAGGTCGGGGTGTCCTCGAGCCTGACGGGGTACGTCTCCGCGAGGCGACCGGACGGGTTCACCGCACCGGTCAGCACCCGGACCACGGCCTCGGCACCGCCCTGCCCGCCGAGGTAGCCGTGGACCAGGGCGGAGCACTGCGAGAGCCAGGGCACCTCGACGACCGACCCCGCGCTGAGGACGACGACGATCCGGCTCGTGACCGAGGAGATCCGTGCCAGGAGCTCGACCTGGCTCGAGGGGAGCCGCAGGTGCGAGCGGTCCTGGCCCTCGGACTCGCTGATCTCGTCGAGCCCCAGGTAGAGCAGGACGACGTCGGCCGACCTGGCCGCGTCGACGGCCTCGGCGACGAGGGTCGGGTCCGACGCCCCACCGCGCGTGAAGCCCTGCGCGGTCGCGACGACCTCGAGGTCGGAGCCTGCGAGCGCGTCGAGCGCCGTCGTGAGCCGGGTCGGGTTGACGACCGAGGACCCGGCCCCCTGGTAGCGAGGCGTCGAGGCGAAGTCACCCACGACCGCGACCCGGGTGCCCGCGGCGAGCGGCAGGACGTGGTCCTCGTTGCGCAGCAGCACGGCGCTCTGCTCGGCCGCCGTGCGCGCGAGCTCGTGGTGGGCGTCCGGGTCGACCTCGCGGCCGGCTCCCCCGATCCGGCTCACGAGGACCTTCAGCTCCTCGACCCGCGCGTCGAGGTCGGTCATGTCGAGGTCGCCGCGGCCGACCGCGGCCACGATCCGCGCCGCGGAGTCGAGCCCGGGCGACGGCATCTCGAGCGTGCCGCCCCGACGCACGGCCTCGACCGCGTCGTTGCCGCCGCCCCAGTCCGTCACGACTGCGCCGTCGAACCCCCACTCGTCGCGCAGGACCTGCTGGAGCAGGAACGGGTTCTCGTTGGCGTACGTGCCGTTGAGCAGGTTGTAGCTCGACATGATCGAGTAGGGCGCGGACTCACGGACGACGACCTCGAAGCCCGTCAGGTAGATCTCGCGCAGCGTCCGCTCGTCGACCACGGAGTCGCTCGTCATGCGGCGCAGCTCCTGGCTGTTGGCCGCGAAGTGCTTGGGGCAGGCCGCGACACCGCGCGACTGGATGCCGCGCACGTAGCCTGCCGCGAGTCGCCCCGAGAGCAACGGGTCCTCGGAGAAGTACTCGAAGTTGCGCCCGCACAGCGGGCTGCGCTTGACGTTGAGCCCCGGGCCGAGGAGCACGTCGACCCCCTGGTCGGCGGCCTCGGCACCGAGCGCCTCGCCCACGGACCGCGCGAGCTCGGGGTCCCAGCTGTTGGCGACCGTGGCCGCGGTCGGGAAGCAGGTCGCGGGCTGCGAGGCGCCGAGACCGAGGTGGTCGGCCGAGCCCGTCTGCTTGCGGACGCCATGAGGCCCGTCGGACAGCCACAGCGTCCGGATCCCGTGCCGCGGTACCGCACGTGTCTCCCAGACGCTCTCCCCGCTCAGGAGTGCGGCCTTCTCGAGCGTCGTCAGTTCTTCCGTCATGGTCTGCTTCCGTTCGCCCCGCGGCACGTGTGCGGCTCGCGGGTGTACTGGTGTGGTTCTGTCTCGCCTGGTCGCCCGGACGGCCCGCGACGACCTGGCCTCCGGGTCGGGTCTATCTCGCGTGGGCGGGGACCTGCCCGACGGCGTCCGGCACCGGGCCGGCGTCGCCGTCACCGCCCGTGCCGGGCTCCTGCCTGAAGATGATCTTGAGGATCGGGAAGTACACGACGACCGAGATCAGCGCGTTGACGATCATCGTGACGACGTCGGCCCCGGCCTCCCCGGTGCTGCCCCAGCGGTCGACCATGAACTGGTAGATCGGGTCCTTGTAGAACCCTTGGAGCGCCGCGGCGGCGAAGGTGATGACGACGTACGCGACCGTGTACCAGGCCGCTGCGCGCCAGATGTTCGTGCGGGACTTGAACGTGATGTTGCGCTGGGCGAAGAAGTTGATGACCTGGGCGACGAGCAGCGTGATCTGCACCGCCAGGAAGTAGGCGAGCCCTCCGCCGCCGTCCGGCAGCGCCCCCGCCGCGTAGTCGAAGATGTAGAACGTCGAGCCGTCGGCGTTCGTGCTCACCGCGAACGCCTGGAACGACTGCTCCACGAGCGGTGTCATGGTGAAGATCCACTTGATCAGCGGCATGAGCGCCAGCTGGAGCACGGTCATCCCGGTGCTCAGGAGCGAGAAGACGACGAACTGCGCGAAGGCCGGACGCCTCTCCGAGAAGTCGTTCCACGACCTGAGCACGCGCGTCTCCCTGATGCCGTTCGGTCTGTCCACCTGCGTGTCTCCTTCGACTGTCCACGAGCTGTCGCGGGGACGAGGCCGCTCGCCCTCACCCTCGGTGCGGGCACGGCGTGGACGACGTCCCGGGTCGCGACCACCTCCGCGCGGGGCTGCGACGCCCGACGACGGTGGGTGGCGCCCGAGGGCGACTGGTAACGAACTCATCACAGCCCACGCTCGACGGGGCACCGAGCCGCTTTGCATAACCTGTCGGTTCTGGCGCACAAACTGTCGCCCCACGGAGCGGGTCGAGCAGAGCCGGGCGCACGGCCGCGCGACGACAGCACTGGTGGGGACGGCGGCAGGGTTCGCTGCCTGGACACGGGCCAGGCAGCCGCCGCGGGAGCTCGCGCCCAACCGACAGCGGCGTCTTCCGGGGACCCCCTGCTCCCCCGGAAGCGCCGCGCGGGCGCGCTCGGACGGGACGCACGACCCCCAAGGCCTCGACCGTCTCGAGCGACGACACCCGTACTCTACTGACGGCAAAGTGGCACCGAGGTCGAAGTGCCGCCAGATGAGAGAGCTCTCATGTGAACTGCACCACATCGTCACGGACCGCGTCCCCGCTCCTCGTCCGCACCCCACGTGCGTCCCCCCAGCCCAGGACCGTGCGACGCCCGGCCGCCTGCGGCGAGCCGTCGCCGTCGGGCCGGAGGAATCTCTCGCTGCGCAATGCCACCAGCACCCGCTCGGTCCTGGGACAATCAAGAGGTGACGACACACGAGAACCCGCCGGGCGAGCGGCTCAGCCGCGCCTTTCAGCACCGACTCAACGAGCTCTTCGCGACCCGACAGCGTGCCGGACGCGGCGCGACCAACCGCGAGGTCGCAAGCTGGATGACCGAGCACGGCTACGCCGTCAAGGAGGCCTACCTCAGCGCGCTCCGCGGCGGGCACCGCACCTCCCCCTCGCTGCGCATCATCGAGGGCCTCGCGGCGTACTTCGGCGTCGAGCCCAAGGACCTCCTCGACACCGGCGAGGACCCCAAGAAGGAGCTGCGGCTCGCTCTCAACGACCACGGCGTCGAGGCCTTCGCGCTGCGCGCCGAGGGTCTGTCCGCGGAGAACGTCCGCGCCGTGACCCAGCTCCTGGACCAGATGCGCCGGATGCAGTCGCTCCCGGCCGTCGATCCCGTCGACGAGTCGTGAACGACCATCGCACCCGCCTGACCGCGGCAGGACTCGACCGAGCCCGCAGCATCGACGACGCCCGGCGCATCATCGCAGCCCTGCGCGAGCGACCCATCGACGTCGTCGACGGCCCGCTCGGCGAGGGGATCTCGGGGATGTGGCTCAGCATGCCCGACGGCGAGAAGATCATCGTCAACTCCGAGGCGACGCTCTCCGAGCGCCACCGGCACCACATCATCGCGCACGAGCTGGTCCACATCCTCGACGCGTGCGACGACCCGGACGCCCCGGCTCCCGGGCCCCAGCGCCGCAACCGGTACGAGGACCCGGTCGAGCACCGCGCCGAGTCGATCGCGAGCGAGCTCATGATGTCGATCGAGGCCACGGGCGGCGTCGCCCACCGTCTCGCCGGCATGGAGCGGTACCGGTGACCCTGGTCGCCTGCGCGCTCTTCGCCGGGGCCGCGCTCTGGACGGCCCTGCGCCACCGCTCGCAGCACCGCGGGGACTACGCCCTGACCTGGGGGCTCGCGCTCGTGGCCGCGGCCTCGGCGCTGCGCATCGCCCAGGTCGAGTCGTTCCTGCTCGAGCACGCGCCCGCGGGCGCCCACGAGCTCGCCAAGCACGCGCTGCTCGTCGCCGGCTGCCTGTGCATCGCCGCGTGGGTCCAGGGCACCCAGGGGCGTCGGCCTCGTCCGGCGTACCTCGCCACGGGGATCGTCGGTGTCGTCGGCGTGCTCGTTCTCGTCTACGCGCTCAACGGCCCGTGGGAGCGGCAGGACTTCGACCTGCAGACCGGCGGCAAGCCCTGGATGGCCCTGTACTGGGCCGCGTACTACGGGGCGTTCCTCTGGGCCACCGCGACGTTCGGCGTCTCGACCGTCCGGAACAGGCAGGACCGTCCTCGCAGCGACCGCTGGGGCATGGACCTCGCGGCCGCGGGCGCGTTCGTGGGTGTCCTGTGGGCGCTGCTGAGCGCCGTCAACATCGTCCTGCAGGAGCCGGGGGCGATCGAGCAGTACCGGTTGCTCGGCATCCGGACGCGGTACCTGATCGCGGCGTCGAGCATCCTGCTCACGCTCGGGATCATGGGCCACCTGCTCTCGGCCGCGCGGACCCGGCGACGACGACAGGCCGACCTGGGCGCCCTGCACGCCCACCTGGTCGACGCCGTCGCAGAGTCCCGCCTTCCGGCAGTGCGACCCGAGGTCGCCGAGTACCACCGGACCATCGAGATCATGGACGCGCTCGCGACCCTGGCCAGGTACTCGGCCCCGCGCGACGCCGCGCAGGTCCGGTCGCTGGTCGGCGAGGCCCCCGAGCCCGTGCTGCGGGCACTGCAGATCGACGTCGCCGCGACCCGGCGCGGCATGGACGAGCGACCGGACGTCCCCGCGGACTGGAGCGCCTGGGCAGAGGACGACCACGCCCTGCGTCACCTGGGCAGGGCGTTCCGCGAGCAGACGAGCGAGAAGCGCGCGATCGTGCTCGCGGGCGTCCTCGGCCCCGAGCAGGAGCTGCGATGACGGCGCCGACCGAAGCCTCCGTCGCCACCCCGCCCCGCTGGGCCGTCCTCGTGACGGAGGTCCTCGCGCCGGGCTACACGGTCGCGGCGCTCGTCCTGGCTGCAGCCCTGTACGCGTCGCCCGGTCTCGGCGGCGCGCCCTACGTCGTGCTCGCGGTCCTGCTCTGCGGCGGGCTGCCCTACCTGTTCGTCCACGGGCTCGCGCGGGCCCAGGTCCTGGAGTCCCGTCACGTGCGCCCGAGGGCCCAGCGCCTCGTGGTCTTCGCGGGGCTCGTCGTCATCGAGGTCTCGGCGATCCTCGTCCTGCACCTCGTCGGGGCCCCGCCCCTGCTCCCCCGGCTCCTCGCGGCCTACCTCGCGGGGATCGTGGCGATCGCACTGGTCACGCCGTTCGTGCGCGCATCGGTGCACACGGCCGTGTTCTCGGTCGCTGCCGGCGTCTCGACGGCCCTGTCGTGGTGGCTCGCGGCCGGGCTCCTGGCCGTTGCCGTCGTCGTCGGGCTCTCCCGCCTCGCAGTGCGCGACCATTCTCGCCGCGAGGTCGTGACGGGTCTCGTGCTCGGAGCCCTGGTGGGGGCCGTGGCCGCCGCAGCCCTCCTCGGCTGACGTCCCGCGGCGCTGGCCGCGCGCCCGACACGCCTGTGCGCGCCGGTCCGACCGGGTGCCGGACCTCGCGCGGCGAGGCGATATCCCTTGACCTCCCCCGCCCTGCGCGCGATCCTCGATCCATGCCGACGACGCCCCTCGCCCTGCCGCTGCCCGCCGCGACCACGCGACCAGCGGGCAGGCAGCAGGAGCTCCGGCCCCGGCGACCGCACCCGGTGCCATGACGGGCGCGCTGGTCGCCGGGCTCGTCGCGGGCTATGCGATCGCCATCCCGGTGGGCGCGATCGCCGTCTACCTCGTGACGCTCACCGCGCGCACCCGGTTCACGGTCGGCGCGGCCGCGGGCCTCGGCACCGCGACGGCCGACGGCATCTACGCGACGGTCGCGGTCGTCGCGGGGGCGGTCGTCGCCCCGCTCGTCGCGGCCGTCCGCACGCCGCTCACCTGGGCGTCGGTCGCGGTCCTCGCCTTCCTCGCGTGGCGCACGTTCCGCCCTGCGCTCCAGCGCGTCCTGCCCGACGGCGCCACGCCCCGTCCGGCAACCGGCGACACCACTCCCGTGCGCGCCTATGCGACGCTGCTCGGCCTCACCCTGGTCAACCCCGCGACCGTGATCTACTTCGCCGTCCTCGTGGCCGGTGGCGCCCTGAGCCCTGACGCGACGGGCGCGGAACGAGCGGTCTTCGTGCTCGCGGCGTTCGTCGCGTCCGCGAGCTGGCAGATGCTCGTCGCCGGTGGTGGCGCGGTGCTCGGTCGCGCCCTGACGAACGACACCGGCCAGCGCGTCACCGCTGCCGTGGGCGGCCTGGTGATCCTCGCGCTCGCGGTGCACCTGGCGCTCGGGGCCTGACAAGGGCACCACGGTGCCCCGAAGTGGTCACCCGGCGAGAACGGTGCCTCGCCCGAACGTCATGACCGCCGCCCTGAAGTAGTCCTCGGCGCGCTCGCGCGCCTCGGCCCGGGAAGACCGCTCCCCTGGGCTGCCCGATCCGTCGTGCGCGAGCTCGAGCTCCTCCGTCACGAACCGGCCGATCACGGCGCCGGCCGCCCCTGTCCCCATCTCGCGGGTCACGGCCTTGAGCGCGACGAGCTCCCCGACGGCGTCCTGCAAGGCCGTCGAGGTCTCTCCCTGCGCGAGCAGGGTGCGCAGGTCGAGCGGCGGGCTGCTTGCGTCCGGGTGGGCACGCAGCCAGCGCAGCACCGCGGCGGGCCTCAGCGCGTAGAAGACCTTCTTGAGCGAGACCTCGCTGCCCTCCCACCGTTCGCGCTGGCCACGGCCCAGGTGCACGTAGTGCCGGACCAGGGCGTCACGGTCGACCACGTCGGAGGCGAGCGCCCGCAGACCGTCCCGGAAGCCCTCGTCGCCGCGGTACACGATCCCCGACTCCAACCACTCGACGATCGTCGCGTTCCCCTTCACCAGGAGCTGCACCGCCTTGACGAGGTCCCACCCGTTGACGTCGAGGACGTCGTCGAGCGGGGTCTCCAGGACGTCGCGGCGCGGCCACGGCCCGAGGTAGTCCTCGGGAGCGCGGACGTAGACGAACCGGCAGTCGTAGTCGCTGTCCGGCGAGGGGAAGCCCCACGCCCGGCTCCCGCTCTCGACCGCCCACGGGATCGCCACGTGCTCGGTCACCACGAGGGTCTCGAGGCGGTCGTCGATCGAGGCGACCACCGCGGGGTCGAGGGACGAGGGAAGGGTGCGCATCCGGGGATGCTAGCCGCTGCACAGACCGGGTCCCCAGGCAATTCTCGGGCTTCCGCGGTGGAACCTCGCCCAGGCGCCGGCAGCCCTACCCCAACGACGAGGCCCCGGTGGCCGGTCGCGCGAGGAG
>NZ_JBHXBO010000181.1:0-8437 GCF_042726775.1 Oerskovia sp. NPDC060287 | reverse complement strand
CCGGCCGGAGCCGGGGTCCTTCGTCGAGCTGCGTGCGCCGGAGCGTCAGGCGTCCGCCTGACCGTTCGACCCGGCGGCCTGCGCCTGCGCGATCTGGGCGCGGACGTCGTCCATGTCGAGGCCCTTGACCGCCTCGACGACCTGCTCGAGCGCGGGCGCGGGGAGCGCGCCGGGCTGCGAGAAGACGAGCACGCCCTCGCGGAACGCCATGAGCGTCGGGATCGAGGTGATGTTCGCGGCGGCCGCGAGACCCTGCTCGGCCTCGGTGTCGATCTTGCCGTGCACGACGTCGGGGTGGGTCTCCGAGGACGCCTCGAACACCGGGGCGAACTGGCGGCACGGGCCGCACCACGACGCCCAGAAGTCCACCAGGACGATGTCGTTGTCCTTGATGGTCTGCTCGAACGTGGCGCCGGTGAGTTCCTGGGTTGCCATGAAGGTCCTTCCTGAGGGGTTCACCAGGTGCAGCAACGGGTCGGGGCCCGGTATTCCCGGCACGGCGGGTGGGAGTCCGCGCGTGCTGGCGGGTGGCACGACCGCCGTCGGCCTGGCCTGCGTCGCCGTGAGCGAGGTCACGTCTAGGCTGTGGCGCGTGGAACGCCTCAGGCCGCGCACGATCGCGGGATACGCCATCGGTTCGGTCGGCACGGGTGGGTTCGGCACGCTGCCGGGCCTCATGCTCCTGTACTACCTGACCGACGCGCTCGCGGTCCCGGCCGCGGTCGCGGGCCTGGTCGTGACGGGCGCCAAGGTCTGGGACGTCCTGATCGACCCGTTCATCGGGTACGGCAGCGACCGCGACCTGGCCCGCACCGGGTCCAGGCGGCGCTTCATGACGATCGGCGCGGTCGCGATCCCGGTGTTCTTCGCGCTGACGTTCGCCGTGCCGGCAGGGGCGTCGACCGTGGCCGCCTCGATCTGGGTCCTGGTCGCGTTCCTGCTCGCGGCCACGGCGTTCTCGATGTTCCAGGTCCCGTACATCGCGCTGCCCGCGGAGATCGCCCCGACCTACGACGAGCGCACGCGCCTCATCAGCTGGCGCGTGGCGACGCTCGCATTCGCGATCCTGCTCTTCGGCGCCGGTGGTCCCGTGCTGCGCGGCGAGACGAGCTCGCTGTCCGGGTACCTGACCCTCGGGGTGGTCGCCGGTCTGGTCATCGGGGCTGGCATGTTCGTGGCGTCACGCGTGGCCCCGCGCGGCGCACGGGCGTCCGGCCCGACGGCGCAGCTCCCCCCGGGCGCGCAGGCCGCGGCCCCGGTGGCAGCGGTCTCGGCGCTCGGCGCCTTCCGGATCGCGGTCGCCGAGGCCGTCTCGACCCTGCGCCGGAGCCAGCCGTTCCGCGTGCTCCTCACGGCGTTCTTCCTCCAGGCGCTCGCGACGGGACTCATGCTCGCAGCCGCGAACTACGTCGCGACGTACGTCCTGGAGTCGGACCTCGCGGTGAGCCTGCTGTTCGCGGCGCTCATCGCCCCGGCGCTGCTGGTCATGCCGCTCTGGAACCGGCTCGCGCGCCGCGTGGGCAAGGAGCGCAGCTTCGTCCTGGCGAGCGCGCTGTTCGCGCTCGCGACGCTGTGCATGGTGCCCCTCGCGTGGGCCCCGGGCTCGTGGGTCTACCTGCCCACGGCACTCGCGGGCGTCGGCTACGCGGGCATGCAGGCGCTGCCGCTCGCGATGCTCCCCGACGTGATCGCGCACGACGCGCGCACGGTGCCCATGACGGGCCAGGGCGCGTCCGATCGCGGCGGTGCCTTCAGCGGGGTCTGGACCGCGGGCGAGACGACGGGCATGGCGTTCGGCGCCGGGCTGCTGAGCCTCGTGCAGTGGGTCACGGGCTACCGGTCCTCGAGCGCGGGCGTCACGCCCGAGCAGTCGACGGCCGCGATCGACGGCATCGCGCTCTCGTTCTCGTTGGTCCCGGCGGTTCTTGTCGCGCTGAGCCTCGTCGCCCTCGTACGCTATCGACTGCGCAGGGGCGACATCGACGTGCCCACCGAGGAGTCCGCCGCGCATGAGCGCCCTTGACGCCACCCCCCTGCCCGCCCCGCCCGTCCTGCGGACCGAGGGCATCCTCGACCGCCTCGCAGCGCTGCGCGCGGCCGACGCCCCGACGCACGGGGGCCGTGTGCTCTCCTACGTCTACGACCCGGACCTGGCCGAGCTCGACGCCCTCGCCGGGGACGCGATCCGCGCGGTCCAGCCGCTCAACGCCCTGGACCCCACGACGTTCTCCTCGGTCGCGGTCATGGAGCGCGAGCTCGTCGCGTTCGCGCGCGACATGCTGCACGGGACCGGCGCGCAGGACGCGAGCGGCGTCGTCGGGACCGTGACGTCCGGTGGCACCGAGAGCTGCCTGCTGGCGGTCAAGACCGCGCGCGACGCGTTCCTCTCCGCCCAGCCCGCGCAGGCCGACGGCGCGCCGCGCACGGTCGGGACGCTCGGCTTCGCGCTGCGCGTGGTCGCCCCCACGACCGTGCACGCCGCGTTTCACAAGGCCGCGGCCTACCTGGGGCTCGAGCTCGTGCTCGTCCCGGTGGACCCGGTCACGTGCCGCGCGGTCCCGTCGGCACTCGCCGCGGCCGTGGGCGACGGACGGGACGTCGCGCTCGTCGTGGTCTCCGCGCCCTCCTACCCGCACGGGGTCGTGGACCCCGTCGAGGAGGTCGCGGCCGCCGCGAGCGCCCTGGGCGTCCCGGTCCACGTGGACGCGTGCGTGGGCGGGTGGGTCCTGCCCTTCTGGCCCGACGACGCAGCCCAGGTCCCGCTCTTCGACTTCCGTGTCCCGGGGGTCACCTCGATCTCGGCCGACATCCACAAGTACGGCTACGCCCCCAAGGGCACGTCCGTCCTGCTGACGCGCGACCGCGACCGCCAGCGCCACCAGCTGTTCGCGACGACGCGCTGGCCGGGCTACCCCGTCGTGAACTCGACCGTCATGGGCTCCAAGTCGGCGGGACCGCTCGCCGCGGCGTGGGCCGTGACGCAGGCGCTCGGCGTGCCCGGCTACCGGGCCGTGACCGCACGCTGCGCGGGGGCCACGTCCGCCCTGCGCGAGGTGCTCGGGTCGATCGAGGGCCTGCGGATCGTGGGGCACCCCGTGGGACCGCTCGTGGCGGTCGCGACCGACGAGTCCCTCCCGGTCGAGCGGCGGATCGACCCGCACGTGTGGTCGGACGCGGTGCGGGCGAGCGGGTTCGTGCTCCAGCCCCAGCCGGGCTTCACGCAGCCCGACGGCTCGCGTCTGCCGCACACGACGCACTTCACGGTGACCCCGGTGACGGTGGGCGTGGTCGACGAGCTGGGTGGCGCGCTCCTCGCGGCCGCCGACGCCGTCCGCGGTGTCCCGCGACCCGACCCCGAGCAGGTGCTGACCGGGCTGCTCGCGGCGCTCGCACCGGGCGTCGAGCCCGCCGAGGCGGTCGCGGCGCTCGGGTCGCTCGACTCGGCCACGGCCTGGGGGCTCGTGCAGCGCACGGTGCTGGGTGGTGCCGACACGCGCGGAGGCGACGCGCCCGAGCCCGGCACGGGCCCCATGGCCCCGCTCCTGGCGCTCGTCGAGGCGTTGCCGTCCGCGGTCGGCGAGCGCCTGCTCGTCGAGCTCATCGCCCGGCTCGCCGAGCCGGTGGCGGGGCCTCCGACCCTCTGAGCGCCCGGTCGGTGGGGCGTCGCGGTGCTCGGTCGACGAGACGTCGCGGCGCCCCTCCCGCCGGCGGCCCGTGCCTTGCGGCGCAGCGCACGGGACGGGTGCGGATGGTAGAACAGTCGGGTGACGGACACCGCGGACTTCCCGCCCGACGACTTCTCCCGTGAGCTCCCCCAGCCGGCCGGGTGGCTGAGCGCCGAGGACCTCGCGGCCGCACGGTCGCACCTTCCTCTCGTGTACGTCGACGCCGTCCCGGTCAGGGTCGACGACTCGGGCGACGTCGTCGCGGTCGGCCTGCTCCTGCGCGTGACCCCCGAGGGCCAGATGACCCGGGCGCTCGTGTCCGGGCGCGTGATGTACCACGAGCGGATCCGCGACGCCCTGCTGCGGCACATAGAGAAGGACCTGGGACCTGTGGCCCTCCCCCACGTCCCGGCCTCCCCGCAGCCGTTCACGGTCGCCGAGTACCTCCCCACGCCCGGCATCACGGGCTACCACGACCCGCGGCAGCACGCGGTCTCGCTCGCGTACGTCGTCCCGGTCTCCGGCGACTGCCAGCCCCAGCAGCAGGCGCTCGAGCTCGCGTGGCTCACGCCCGAGCAAGCGTGCAGCGACCAGGTCCAGCTCGAGATGCACGGCGGTCAGGGCACGCTCCTGCGCCAGGCCATGGCGTACGTCGGCCGCCTCACGTGAGCGCCGCGCAGGTCGCCACGCCGTCCCGCACCCGGTGGCGTGGCTTGACGGCCGCCCGCTGGTGGCACGGCGTGGTCGCGGCCATGACGCTGACGGGAGTGGTGTGGGAGCTGTTCGCGACCCTCGGCCGAGGCCCGGAGGCCGGCGACTCGACCGCGACCCTCGTGGTCCACTTCTTCAGCTACTTCACGATCCTGTCGAACCTTCTCGTCGGGGTCACGAGCGCGATGCTCCTCGTGAACCCGGTACGCGACGGGCGCGTGTTCCGCATCGCCCGGCTCGACGCGCTCCTGTGCATCGCGGTGACCGGGATCGTCTACAACACGGTGCTCGCCGGGCTGCAGGAGCTGAGCGTCGCGGGCCTCTTCACGAACCTGTTCATGCACCAGGCCGGTCCGTTGCTCGCGGTCGTCGGGTGGCTCGTCGTGGGCCCCCGCCCGCGCATCGACTCCGCGACGATCTGGTGGTCGGTCGTCGCGCCGCTCGCGTGGATCGTCTACATCTTCGTGCAGGGCGCGTTCACCCGCTGGTACCCCTACCCGTTCATGGACGTGACCGAGATCGGGTACCCGCAGGCGGTGCTCAACACGGGGGTCGTGGCCGTGGTGTTCCTGGGCCTCGCGGCCCTGCTGGGCCGGGTCGACCGGCGGATGAAGCCCGCCCCCGCACCGGACTGACGCCTGTTCGCCCCGCAGGCCGTCGGCGCGTGCGGATCTTCACCCGCACGGCCGGGCGAACCTGCTCGCGCGCCTTCCGGAGCCGCCTCCCGCCGGCGGTAGCGTGTCGCCATGTCGAAGACGTCGAAGAAGAAGTCGAAGAAGGCCAAGGGCCCGTCCCTGTCCCGTGAGGTCTACGAGGCCGAGCTGTTCCGGCTCCAGGCGGAGCTCGTCAAGCTCCAGCAGTGGACGCAGGCCACGGGCACGCGGGTCGTGGTGATCTTCGAGGGCCGCGACGCCGCGGGCAAGGGCGGCACGATCAAGCGCATCACGCAGTACCTGAGCCCGCGCATCGCACGGATCGCCGCCCTGCCGACGCCCACCGAGCGCGAGCGTTCGGAGTGGTACTACCAGCGCTACATCGCGCACCTGCCGGCGGCGGGCGAGATCGTGCTGTTCGACCGCTCCTGGTACAACCGGGCGGGCGTCGAGAAGGTCATGGGCTTCTGCACGCCTCAGGAGTACCAGCGCTTCATGCGCCAGACCCCGGTCTTCGAGCAGATGCTCATCGACGACGGGATCCTGCTGCGCAAGTACTGGTTCTCGGTCTCGGACGCCGAGCAGCTCAAGCGGTTCCGCTCCCGGCTGTCCGACCCGGTCCGCCAGTGGAAGCTGAGCCCCATGGACCTGGAGTCGATCCACCGCTGGGAGGACTACTCGCGGGCCAAGGACGAGATGATGGTGCACACCGACGTCCCCGAGAGCCCGTGGTTCGTCGTCGAGTCGGACTCCAAGAAGAACGCCCGGCTCAACATGATCGCCCACCTGCTCTCGACCATCCCGTACGTCGACGTGCCGCACGACAAGGTCGAGCTGCCCGACCGCCCCCAGGCGTCGAGCAGCTACGTGCGTCCCCCGCGCGAGCTGGCGAACTACGTCCCCGACCACGTGGCCCAGCTCCTGGGAGACCCCGAGAACGGGTTCTGAGCGGCGCGCGCTAGAGCTCGAGCGTGGGCCAGTCCGCGAAGTCCTCGCGCATCCGGCGGTCGTGCGTCGCCACCACCACGGCCGCAGGGGTCACGCGCAGCGCCTGGGTCAGCTCGTCGACCAGGTCGATCGAGAGGTGGTTGGTCGGCTCGTCGAGCAGCAGGACGTGCGGCACGGCGAGCAGCGCGCGAGCCAGGTCGAAGCGACGCCGCTGCCCTGCGGACAGCTCGCGCAGCGGCCGGTCCAGGTCCTCCTCGGTCAGCAGCCCCATGAACGCGACGGGCACCAGGTAGTCCGGGTCGAGCGTGCCCGCCGAGAGCAGGTCGAGCGCCTCCTGCGCGTACTCCTCGAAGCCCGTGCGCTCCTCGGCGCCCGCCGGGAGCGTGGGGCCCTCCTGCGCGACGATCCCGACCCGCACGCCCTCGGCGACCGAGCGGGTGCCCCGATCGAGACCGATCGTGCCCGCGAGCGCCGCGAGGAGGGTCGACTTGCCCGAGCCGTTCGGCCCGGTGATCAGCAGCCGGCCCGACGGCGGGATCGCGATGCGCGTCCCGGGCAGGTCGAGCCGGGCGCCCGCGGGCACGGCAGCGGGAGCCGGGCCGTCGCCGTCGTCGGGCAGGCCGCCGGGCTCGCCCGGACGCTCGCGCGGGCCCGCATCCACGCGCGGGCTGCGCACCTCGAGCAGCGGCAGGTCGGGGGCCCACCCGGGCGACATGGCCAGCAGGTCGGGGAAGCGCAGCTCGAGCGGAGGGACGGGGACCTCGACGGCCTCGGCCTCGAGCTTCTGCACGAGCCGGTCCGCGGCCTTGACGTGGATGCGCGCGTGCGTCGCACGACGGTGCTTCTGGCTGCCCTTGGCGGGACGCCACTCGTCGGAGAGCCCCTCGTACGACGCGTCGAGGCGCTCGGCGAGCTTCTCGGCGCGCTTGCGCTCTGCCCGGTAGCGCTGACGCCACCGGTGCAGGGCCTGGTTCTTGGCGAAGCGGTAGGCGAGGTAGCCCGGCTGCCCGTACAGGACGGGCTTGCCGTCCATCGCCGGGTCGAGGTCGAGGATCTCGGTCGCGACGTCGTCGAGCAGCTGGCGGTCGTGCGTGACCATGACGATCCCTCCGCCCCAGGCCACGATCTCGCCCGTGAGGAAGTCGATGCCGCTCGTGTCGAGGTGGTTGGTCGGCTCGTCCAGGAGCAGGAGGTCGCTGCGCTCGGCCAGGCGGCACGCGAGGCGCACGCGGTAGCGCTCGCCGACCGAGAGCGTCGCGAGCTCGCGGTGCGGGTCGCGGCACGCGCCCAGCCGGGACAGCGCGACCTCGACGCGACGGTCGGCGTCCCACACGGCCAGGTGCTCGGCCCGGGCCAGCACGTCCGAGAGCTCGGCGAGGCTGCCGTGCTCGTGGTCGAAGTCGCGGGTCACGGCGTCGAGCTCTGCTCCCACGGCCCGCACGGTCGCGAGGCTCTCGCGGACCAGGTCGCCCACGGTCTGGCCGGGCAGCGGGACGAGCTCCTGCTCGACGACGGCGAGCGAGCCCTGACGGCGCACCGCGCCCCCGCTCGGCGGCAGCGTCCCGGCCAGGACACCCAGGAGCGTCGACTTCCCGCTGCCGTTCTCACCGACCACGCCGAGGCGCGTGCCGGGGGCCACGCGCAGGGAGACGCCCGAGAGGACGGGGCGTCCGGGGTAGGAGAAGGAGAGGTCGTCGACAGCCAGGTGCACGGGTCAACCCTAGAGGGACCTGAAGGGCAGGCGCGCCCTTCCCTCCTGCCGCGCCACGTCCCGGCCCGTGGACGTGGCCCGCGCAACACCTGGCGGCGGACCGTGGCGCGGGCGCGCTCCGGTAGCGTCGTGGCCATGACCTCGACGCCTGCCACCGCCCCGAGCCCGCCCCGCCCGACCGTCCGGACGGGCGTCGTCGCCCTGGCCGTCGTGCTCGACGTCGTCGCGGTCCTCGCGTTCGCGGCAGGCGGCCGGGCGACGCACTCGGCGGACAGCCCGCTGACGGCGGTCCTGTCGATCGCCTGGCCCTTCCTCGTGGGCCTCGCGGCGGGCTGGGTCCTGCTGCGCGCGTGGCGGTGGCCGCTCGCGGCCTGGCCGACCGGGGTCGTGCTGTGGGTCACGACGTGGGTCGTGGGGATGGCGCTGCGCTGGGCCACGGGCGAGGGGCTCGCGACCGCGTTCCTCGTGGTCTCCGCGGCGTTCCTGCTCGCGACGCTCGTGGGCTGGCGACTCGTCGCTCTCCTCGTGCTCACGGTGCGCGGGCGCCGGTAGGGCGGTCCGTCGGCCTGGAGCGCCCGGCGGCGCGGGGGCAGGTGGCCCGTCTCGCGACCGGGCACCGGCACCAGCCACCGCTCGATGCCCTGCGCCCCTGGCGCCCAGAACGAGGTCGAGATCGTTCTGACGAGTTTCGTGGCCACGACGTCGTGGTCGAGCGCGCGGAACGTCGTCCTCGACGTGCGGCTCGGACG
>NZ_JBHXBO010000180.1:0-8457 GCF_042726775.1 Oerskovia sp. NPDC060287 | reverse complement strand
TGCCTGTCGTGCGTCGAGCCCGAGGTTGCGGTCGCCCGGTCCGTTCTCACGACCGCGACCTCGTGCTCGACCGCGCGGAACCTCGTGCTCGGCACCCGGTCCCCGAGCGACCCGTCAGTGCCTCCCGCTACCGTCGCTCGCATGGCTGATCGCGCGCACGGCAACCCCACCCCGCCCACCGACTCGTCGGTCGACCGGGAGGACTGGTACGGACGCGACCTCGACGGCGAGGTGTTCGAGCGAGTGGCGTTCGGCGACTGCGACTTCTCGGAGATCACGACGACCGGCGCCACGTTCACGGAGTGCACGTTCCGCAACGTGCGCTTCAACGCGTCGACCCACACGGACTCGGCCTTCGCGAACTGCACGTTCTCGCGCTGCTCGTTCTTCGACACCACGTTCACGCGCTGCAAGACGGTCGGTTCGGTCTTCACCGAGTGCGGCTTCGACCTCATGAAGGTCGTGGGCGGCAACTGGTCGTTCGTGGGCCTCCCCGGTGCGGACCTGCGCAGCGCGACGCTGACCGGCGCGCGGTTCCGCGAGGCAGACCTGACGGGCGCGCGCTGCCAGGGCGCCGTCCTGCGGGACCTCGACCTGTCCGGCGCCTGGCTGCACAAGGCCGACTTCACGGGGACGGACCTGCGAGGCAGCGACCTCCGTTCGCTCGACCCCCTGTCGAGCACGGTGCAGGGCGCGATCGTCGATCCTGCTCAGGCGCTCGTCCTCGCCGAGTCCCTGGGGCTGGACGTCCGGACGCACTGAGCGATCGCCCCCAGGTCGCAGAGGCGTACTGAGAGTCACGTCACGGTCACGTCATGATCGCGTCCGAGGCGTGTCTCTCTTCGTGACGGGCACCTCGTGGCAGGCACGGGGCGCCCCCGATCGTGCGCCCGGCGTCACCGGGACGCCGGAGGGACACCCATGGCGACGACGAGCGAGAAGAACCTCGAGGCACTGGCCGACGAGGAGCTCGTCGACGCCGTGCGCCGGGGCTCGCGGGACGCCTACGGGGTGCTGTGGACCCGGCACGCGGGTGCCGGTCGCGGTGCTGCCCGTCGGGTCACGTCGTCGTTCGACCCGGACGACCTGGTCCAGGAGTCGTTCGCGCGCATCCTGAAGGCGATCCAGGGCGGGCACGGGCCGACCGGCCCGTTCCGGCCCTACCTCTACCAGACGGTCCGCAGCGTCGCGATCTCCTGGTCGCACGCGCCGAACCCGATCGCGGTGGACGAGGTCCCGGAGGTCGTCGACCCGGTCGACATGGCCGACGGCGTGATCGAGGGCTCGGTCACCGTCACGGCGTTCAAGGCGCTTCCCGAGCGGTGGCAGGCCGTGCTCTGGTACACCGAGGTCGAGGGCATGGACCCGCGGGAGGTCGCACCGTTGCTCGGCCTGAGCGCGGGGTCGGTCTCCGCGCTCGCGTACCGCGCGCGCGAGGGCCTGCGCCGGTCCTGGCTCCAGGCGCACGTCAACACGGCCGGCGTCCCCGCCGAGTGCCGGTGGGCCGTCGAGCAGATGGGCGACTACAACCGGGGTGCCTTGAGCGCGCGCCAGAAGGACCGGTTCGAGGAGCACCTGACGGGGTGCCTGTCGTGCTCGATCCTCGTCGAGGAGGTCGACCAGGTCGCCTCCCGCCTGGGCCTGCTCCTGGTCCCGCTGGTCCTGGGGGTCCCGGCGGTCCTGGGCGGAGGCTCGTTCGCGCTGGGCGGCGCGGCGAGCGCCGCGCCGGTGGGGGCGTTCGTCGGCCCGACGGCGGAGCTCGCCTCCCCGGCTCCCGCCGGCTCGGGCGGAGCGTCGGGTGGACCCGGCCCGCTCGGCGCAGCGACGTCCGGAGCCGGTGCGACCGGCGGTGGCTTCTCGAGCGGGCTCGTCCTCGCACTGGTCGGTGCGGGCGTCGCGGTCGCGACCGGTGTGCTGGTCGTCGCGCAGCCGTGGGCAGCAGCGCCACCAGCGGTCGCCGAACAGCTCACCGGCGAGGGTGACTCACCAGGATCGGCCGACGGCGCGACGGCAGTCACCCCCGGGACGACCGACCCCGCGGACATCCCGGACAGCGGGGCGGCCGAGCCCCCCGCGACGGGCACGCCGGAGGCGGGCGCCGGCCCGTCCGGCGGGGCAGGGGGGTCCGGGTCCTCGGGGACGAACCTCACGCCTCCGCCGGGAACCCAGGTCGGGCCCGAGGCACCTGTCGTCCCGGCGCCGCCCGTCGTCACCGAGCCGCCCGACCCCGTCGACCCCGTCGACCCGGTGGACCCCGCCGACGTCCCGCCCGTCGCGCCGACCCTCGTCGCCCCGGCGCCGGGCGAGCTGGTCTTCCTGCCCGAGCTCTCGGGCACCGGGGAGGCCGGCGCGACCGTCACCCTGAGCGGTACCGACCTGTCCGGGGCGTCCTCGGTCCTGGCCACCGCGGACGTCTCGCCGGCCGGGACGTGGCGCGCGACGCCGTCGGGCAGCGGGGGAGGCTGGGACAGCCTCACCGTGACCCAGGAGCGTGGCGGGCTGACCTCTGAGCCGACCACCGTCCAGGGCCTGTTCACGTTCGCGCTGCCGTCGATCCTCACGCCCGCCGACGGGTCCGTCCTGTCCTGGGCGCCGTCGGTCGACGTCCGGATCGAGGGGCGTGCCGGGCTGACCCTGCAGGTCTTCGTGGACGGTGACGCCACGGGCAACCTGCACGGCGCGACCGGCCGCCCGCTCGACCGCGTGGTGTCGGGGCTCGAGCCCGGCGAGCACTCGATCGGGCTGCGCTACGTCCGGGCGACCGGCGGCAGCGTGGTCGAGGCGGGGCCGACCGTGACGTCGAGGTTCACGATCACCGGTTGACCCGCCTCAGGACTCCCCGGCGGGGCGACGCACGACCGTCACGGGGCACGACGCGTACTCGACGACCTGTCGGCTGACCGAGCCGAGCAGCAGCCGGTCGAACCCGCCCGTGCCACGGTTGCCCACGACCAGGCGCTCCGCACCGTGGGACGCCTCGATCAGGCCCTTGGCCGGGTGCGCGTGCACCACGCTGCGGCGCAAGCGGTCCTCCGGGAGGTCCGCGCCCGCGGCCTCGAGGGCACGGTCGAGCTGCTCGCCCGCGAACTTCTCGTAGTCGTCGATCGGCGGGGTCCAGCCCCACGAGTCCGGCAACGGGGCGAGCGTGACGATCTGCCAGCAGAACACGGCGTCGAGCACGGCGCCCGTACGGCGGGCGACCTCGAGCCCGTGGCGCAGCGCGTGCACCGAGGTGCGCGAGCCGTCCACGCCCACGACGACGCGCGGCACGTCGCCGTCCGCCTCGGGAGCATCGCCGTCCTCGCTCGACCGCACGACCGTGACCGGGACCTCGATGGCGCCCTGCACGACGGCCGAGGACACCGATCCCAGCACCAGTCGCCCCAGGCGTCCCAGCCCTCGGCTGCCGACCACGAGCATCTCGGCGTGCTCGGCCCGTGCCAGCAGAGCGGCTGCGGGCGAACCCTGGACCTGCTCGGCGTGCGTGATCGCCTCGATGCCGGTCCGGTGCCGGGCCTCGTCCAGGAGGGTCAGGACCTGCTCCTGCTTGAGATCCGCGAGGTGGCTGAAGTCTGAGGGCTCCGACGGGCGCGGACCGTCCTGCCACGAGGGCTCCCACGCGAGGACCGCGGTGAGCGGCACCCCTCGTGAGCCTGCCTCGGCGAGGGCCCAGTCGAGGGCCTCCTGCGACTGGACCGACCCGTCCACACCGACGACCACGTCACGCATCGACGTCACCTGCTCTCTTGCTCGACGACCGTCCAGTGCGACTGTGCACCGTCCGCACCACCCATCTTGGTCGTTCCCGGCAGCCACGTCACGCCTGGGCGTGTCTGCTTGATCACGCCACGGCGTCAGTACCGCGCGACGGGCTCGGACGAGTCAGAACCGCGGCCCGTCGTCACCGTGGAGGAGGTTGCGGATCGGTGCCGTGGAGATGTCCAGGCGGTCCACGAGGTCGGTCGGGCCGGACACGATCACGGCCCGGTCGCCGATCGGCACGTACACCGCGACCGTCCCCCGGACCGCGACCCGCACGCACGGGTGCGAGACGTCGTCGAGCACGAAGGCCGTGCGCTGCAGCGCGGCGAGGTCTACCTCCTCGACGATCGCTCGCATGGCCGAGCGGTAGTCCTGGTAGGCGTCGGCGAAGTCCGCGCCGGTCGGGCCCTCGGCCCCCTCGGGGACGTCGTTGTGCAGGGGCGAGGCCAGCGCCCCGCTGAGCGCGGCGCGCACGATGTCGTCGATCTGCTCGGGGTCCTCCGTGCCGACGCGGAGGGTCTCGACGTCGACCGCCTCGCCCACGAACGACACGTAGGCGCGCAGGAACCGCTCCTCGGTGGGGTCGCGGTCGTCGCCCGTCCCGGTGACGGTCTCCTCCTCGAGGTCCAGCCCCCACGTGAGCGGGTCGGAGATCTCGCCCACCACGCCGCTGAAGCGCGCGAAACGGGCGACGATCTGCTCCCACGACTCATGGGCGCCTGCTGGTTCGTCCGGCTTGTGCATCGTCCTCCCTCGGACTGGCGGGTGCCCCTGCCACGAGACTGCCCTCGCGGTGCTCCCGGGTCAACGATGCTGTCGGCGCGCCGGGAGCGCACGTCGGGGACCGGGTGAGTCCACCGGCCGGGACGCGTGGTCCGCCCGCCGGGACGTCCTCGTGGGCTGCGCGGACGCGTGCCAGTCTCGGGGGCATGACCCAGCGGAGCACGCGACCTGAGCGGCGTCCGGCAGGACGTCGACGACGCCGCGGCCCCGGCTGGGTCCCCGACCAGCACGGCGCGTGGGCGATGCTCGCGGTGCCGCTGCTGGTCGGCGTCGTGCTCGGCGGTCCGGCCTGGGTGCACGTGCCGCTCGCCGCCCTGTGGTTCGTGGGGTACTTCGCGTTCTTCGCCGCGGGCCTGTGGCTCAAGTCGCGCTTCAAGGCGCGCTACCTGCCGCCCGTGCGGGCGTACGGGATCGCGACGGTCGTCCCAGCCGTCGCGGTCCTGGTCCTGCGGCCCGACCTCCTGGCCTGGGTCCCGCTGTTCCTCCCCCTGCTCGGGGTGAGCCTGTGGAGCTCGTACCGGCGGCGCGAGCGCTCGCTCCTCAACGACGGGGCCACGGTGCTCGCGGCATGCCTCATGCTGCCGGTCGCGTTCGCGGCCGGGACGGGTCCGGCGCCGGACCTGTGGCCGGGGATCTCCCTGCCCGACGGCGTCACGGGCCTCGGTGGGATCGGCTGGCCCCAGGTGTGGGGCGTCTTCGTCCTCGTGCTGGCGTACTTCGCGGGGACGATCCTCTACGTGAAGACGCTCATCCGGGAGCGAGGCGAGCGCTCCTACCTGGTCGCGTCGGCCGTCTACCACGTGGCCGCCGGGGTCGTCGTGAGCGTGGCGCTCGCAGCGGCCGGGCTCGCGTGGTGGCCCGCGGCGCTGCTGTTCGCCGGCCTGACGGTCCGGTCGGTGTGGGTGCCGAGGACCGACGCCAAGCCGTTGCAGTTCGGGATGGGAGAGGTCGCCGCGAGCGTTCTCGTCCTGGTGGTCGCGCTCTGGCTGCCCTCGACCCTCTCGGTCGCGGGGGCCGCCTGACCTCGTCCGACGCCCCCGGGAGACGAGGGCACCCGGGGCGCGGCGCCGTCGGGCAGGGGGCTCGGAAGAGCCTCCTCGGCCGCCCGCCGGCGCTCGGCCGAAAGGTCACGGAGCGACCCCCTCGTCACGCCCCTGGCGAACAAGGGCATATCCGTGGGGTCGGCCCCGTTGGTCACGGATAGAGTCGTTGCGGTCAGGCCTGAGCACCACCGGTGCGGGTGTACGCCGCTCGTGAGGAGCAGCACATGTTCGAGAGATTTACCGACCGAGCCCGTCGGGTCGTCGTCCTTGCCCAAGAAGAGGCACGGATGCTCAACCACAACTACATCGGCACCGAGCACATCCTGCTCGGCCTCATCCACGAGGGAGAGGGAGTCGCAGCCAAGGCGCTGGAGTCCCTGAACATCTCCCTCGACGGTGTGCGCTCGCAGGTCACCGAGATCATCGGCGAGGGCCAGCAGGCCCCCAGCGGGCACATCCCGTTCACGCCGCGCGCCAAGAAGGTCCTGGAGCTCTCGCTCCGCGAGGCCCTTCAGCTCGGCCACAACTACATCGGCACCGAGCACATCCTGCTCGGGCTCATCCGTGAGGGAGAGGGGGTCGCAGCCCAGGTCCTCACCAAGATGGGCGCCGACCTCAACCGCGTGCGCCAGCAGGTCATCCAGCTGCTGTCCGGGTACCAGGGCAAGGAGCCCGTCGCTGCGGGCGGCCCCGCCGAGGGCCAGCCGTCCGGCTCGGCCGTGCTCGACCAGTTCGGCCGCAACCTCACGCAGGCCGCACGCGAGGGCAAGCTCGACCCGGTCATCGGACGCACCTCGGAGATCGAGCGCGTCATGCAGGTCCTGTCGCGCCGTACCAAGAACAACCCTGTCCTCATCGGCGAGCCCGGTGTCGGCAAGACCGCCGTCGTCGAGGGCCTCGCCCAGGACATCGTCCGCGGCGACGTGCCGGAGACGCTCAAGGACAAGCAGCTCTACACGCTGGACCTCGGCGCCCTGGTCGCCGGTTCCCGCTACCGCGGTGACTTCGAGGAGCGCCTGAAGAAGGTCCTCAAGGAGATCCGCACGCGCGGCGACATCATCCTGTTCATCGACGAGATCCACACGCTCGTCGGTGCGGGTGCCGCCGAGGGCGCGATCGACGCGGCGAGCATCCTCAAGCCGATGCTGGCCCGTGGCGAGCTCCAGACCATCGGTGCGACCACGCTCGACGAGTACCGCAAGCACATCGAGAAGGACCCGGCCCTGGAGCGTCGCTTCCAGCCGATCCTCGTCTCGGAGCCGAGCCTGCCGCACGCGATCGAGATCCTCAAGGGTCTGCGCGACCGCTACGAGGCGCACCACCGCGTGTCCATCACGGACGCCGCACTGGTGGCCGCCGCGACGCTGGCCGACCGCTACATCAACGACCGGTACCTGCCGGACAAGGCGATCGACCTGGTCGACGAGGCCGGTGCGCGCCTGCGCATCCGTCGTATGACCGCCCCGCCCGAGCTCAAGGAGCTCGACGAGAAGATCGGCGAGGCGCGTCGCGACAAGGAGTCCGCGATCGACGAGCAGGACTTCGAGAAGGCCGCGCGTCTGCGCGACACCGAGAAGCAGCTCACGCAGCAGCGCGCGGACAAGGAGAAGGCCTGGAAGGCCGGAGACCTGGACACCGTCGCCGAGGTGGACGAGGACCTGATCGCCGAGGTCCTGGCCATGTCGACCGGCATCCCGGTCCTCAAGCTGACCGAGCAGGAGTCCGCTCGCCTGCTGAAGATGGAGGACGAGCTGCACAAGCGCGTCGTCGGCCAGGAGACCGCCATCAAGGCGCTCTCCCAGGCGATCCGCCGCACGCGTGCAGGCCTCAAGGACCCCAAGCGTCCGGGTGGCTCGTTCATCTTCGCCGGCCCCACGGGTGTCGGTAAGACCGAGCTGGCCAAGGCGCTCGCCGAGTTCCTCTTCGGGGACGAGGACGCGCTCATCCAGCTCGACATGTCCGAGTTCTCGGAGAAGCACACGGTCTCGCGTCTCTTCGGCTCGCCCCCCGGCTACGTCGGTTACGACGAGGGTGGCCAGCTGACGGAGAAGGTCCGTCGCCGTCCGTTCTCCGTGGTCCTGTTCGACGAGGTGGAGAAGGCGCACGCCGACATCTTCAACTCGCTCCTGCAGATCCTCGAGGACGGTCGCCTGACCGACTCGCAGGGCCGCGTGGTCGACTTCAAGAACACCGTCATCATCATGACCACGAACCTCGGTACGCGGGACATCGCCAAGGGTCTCCAGACCGGCTTCAACGCCGGCGGCGACCTGGTGACGAGCTACGACCGCATGAAGGCCAAGGTCAACGACGAGCTGAAGCAGCACTTCCGCCCGGAGTTCCTCAACCGCGTCGACGACGTGGTGGTCTTCCCGCAGCTCTCGCAGAAGGAGATCGTCCAGATCGTCGACCTCATGGTCGCCAAGCTGGACAAGCGCCTGCAGGACAAGGACATGGGCATCGAGCTCACGGACGCAGCCAAGGCGCTGCTCGCCGAGAAGGGCTACGACCCGGTCCTGGGTGCTCGTCCGCTGCGTCGCGCGATCCAGCGCGACATCGAGGACGTGCTCTCCGAGAAGATCCTGTTCGGCGAGCTCAAGGCTGGCCAGGTCGTCCTGGTCGACGCCGAGGGCGAAGGCCTGCTGGGCGAGTTCACGTTCCGGGGCGTCTCCAAGGACGACCACGAGCGTGGCCCGGTGAGCGTGGCCGCGACCGCGGCGCTCAACGCGCCGACGGGCATCTCCACGGCAGACCTCCCGCCGACCGGCGAGCTGCGAGCCGGCGCCGAGTGATCCTCCCGGCAGCCACCGGCTGTCGATCCCCGGTCGTCTGACGCCGACCGGACGAAGGGCCCCGATCCACACGGATC
>NZ_JBHXBO010000179.1:0-8543 GCF_042726775.1 Oerskovia sp. NPDC060287 | reverse complement strand
GCTCGGTGAGCACCGGGGGCCGCCGTCGGACGACCAGACCTGCGGCGTGGCCGCGGGCCTGAGAGCAAGGGTCAGCGCGGTCCGGGGGCTCCGGCGGCGGTCTTGCCGGCGTCGCGCTCGACGACGTCGCCGAGGATCTCGTCGATCTTCGTCATGAGCTCGGCGGGGATGACCACGCCCGAGGCCTTGACGTTCTCGGCGACCTGCTCGGGGCGCGAGGCGCCGATCAGGGCGGCTGCGACGTTGTCGTTCTGCAGGACCCACGCGACCGCGAGCTGTGCCTGCGTCAGACCCAGCTCGTCGGCGACGGCCTTGAGCTGCTGGACGCGCGTGAGCACGTCCTCGGTCATGAACTGCTGGATGAAGCGCGAGCCGTTGGCGTCCGTGGCACGCGAACCTGCCGGGGCGGGCTGGCCGGGCAGGTACTTGCCGGACAGGACGCCCTGGGCGACGGGGGACCAGACGATCTGGGACAGGCCCAGCTCGCGCGAGGTCGGGACGACCTCGTCCTCGATGACGCGCCACAGCATCGAGTACTGGGGCTGGGACGAGATGAGCTGGAAGCCGAGCTCCTTCGACAGGGCGTGACCCGCACGGATCTGGTCCGCGGTCCACTCGCTCACGCCGATGTAGAGGGCCTTGCCCTGGCGGACGATGTCGGCGAACGCCTGCATCGTCTCCTCGAGCGGGGTCGACTGGTCGAAGCGGTGCGCCTGGTAGAGGTCGACGTAGTCGGTGCCGAGGCGCTGGAGCGAGCCGTTGATGGACTCCATGACGTGCTTGCGCGACAGGCCCGAGTCGTTGGCCCCGCCGGGGCCCGTGGGCCAGTAGACCTTGGTGAAGATCTCGAGCGACTCGCGGCGCTGGCCCTTGAGGGCGTCGCCGAGGACCTGCTCGGCCTTGGTGTTCGCGTAGACGTCCGCGGTGTCGAACGTGGTGATGCCGGCGTCGAGCGCGGCGTGGACGCACTGGGTGGCGACGTCGTTCTCGACCTGCGAGCCGTGGGTGAGCCAGTTGCCGTAGGTGATCTCGGAGATCTTGAGACCGGAGTTGCCGAGGAAGCGGTAGTTGGGCATGGGGACAACACTAGGTTGCCCGGGGCACCTCGGTGCAACTCCGGTCCGTCCGGCGGACCGGCCGGCGACTACTCGGGGAAGGAGCCGTGCTTCTTGTGCATGGGCTTGGGCAGGCGCGCGCGGCGCAGCTGGAACGCGCGCATCACGGCGTACATGGCGTTGCCCTTGGGGGCGCTCGGCCCGAACTTCGCGATCAGGCGCTTCTTGAGCGAACGCCACATGATGAACGCGTCGATGATCGTGATGAGCACGATCCCGTAGAGCACGAAGATGATGATCGTCGCCATGTTCAGGTTCTGGTTGAACACGAACGTCAGGACGATGAACACCAGGGCCACGGGCAGGAAGAACTCGCCCAGGTTCCAGCGGGCGTCCACGTAGTCGCGCACGTAGCGTTTGACGGGGCCCTTGTCCCGGGCGGGCATGTAGCGCTCGTCGCCCGTCTGCATGGCCTGGAACTGGCGGTCGCGTGCGTCACGCTGCTGCTGGCGCGCCGTCTTGGCCGCCGACTTGCGGTCCGAGGGCACGAGCGGGCGCTTGTTGGCGGCCTCGGAGACCTTGCGCTTGGGCGTCGGCCTGCCCTTGCCGCCGGCCTTCTCGATCTCGGCCGCAGCGGCGACGGGATCGGGGGCGTCGTTCGACGAGGGCGCGGAGGACTTGTTGCGTGAGAACACAGGTCCAGCGTAGTCGAGGACGGGGGCTGCCTCGTCACGGGTGCGGGCCGGACCGGGAACGTACCGGCGGGTAGCGTTGGCCGGGTGAACAGCACACCTGGAACCAGTACTCCTTCCGAGCCCGACGACGTCGCTCACCTGCGCGCCCGGGTCGCCGACCTCTTCCCCGCCCTGCGCGAGGACCTCGAGGCGCTCGTGCGCATCCCGTCCGTGTCGAACGCGGCCTTCGACCAGGCGCACGTCGCGGCGAGCGCCGAGGCCGTGGCCGAGCTCCTGCGCGGGGCAGGCCTGCCCGAGGTGCAGATCCTGCAGGCGACCGGGGTCGCCGGCCCGCTCGGCGCGCCCGCGGTCGTCGCGCGCCGCCCGGCCCCCGAGGGCGCACCCACGGTCCTGCTCTACGCGCACCACGACGTCCAGCCCCCGGGCGACGCCGCCGCGTGGGACACCGACCCGTTCGTCCCGACCGAGGTCGACGGTCGCCTGTTCGGCCGCGGTGCGGCCGACGACAAGGCCGGGATCGTCGCGCACGTCGGTGCGCTGCGTGCCCTCGCCGCGCTCGGGGACGACCTGCCGATCGGTGTCACGGTCTTCGTCGAGGGCGAGGAGGAGGTCGGCTCGCCGAGCTTCCTGCCCTTCCTGCACCAGTACGAGGACCTGCTCGCGGCCGACGTGATCGTCGTCGCGGACTCCTCGAACTGGAAGGTCGGGGTCCCGGGGCTCACGACGAGCCTGCGCGGGCTCGTCGACTGCGAGGTCGAGGTCGCCGTGCTGGGGCACGCGGTCCACTCGGGTATGTTCGGCGGCCCGGTCCTCGACGCGCTCACGCTGCTCGCCCGCCTGATCACGACCCTGCACGACGACCAGGGCAACGTCGCGGTCGACGGGCTGGTGTCTGCGCCGGACCCGAGCGTCGACTACGAGGAGGCGGACTTCCGCGCCGACTCCTCGGTCCTCGACGGGGTGCGCCTCGCGGGGGAGGGCGCGCTGTCCGGCCGGTTGTGGACCAAGCCCGCGCTGTCGGTCATCGGGATCGACGCCCCGAGCGTCGCGCACGCGTCCAACACGCTGACCCCGCGTGCGACCGCGAAGCTCTCGCTGCGCATCGCGCCCGGCCAGGACCCCGTCGCCGCGCTCGCCGCGCTGCGCACGCACCTCGAGTCGAACGCGCCGTTCGGCGCACAGGTCACGGTCCGCGACGGCGAGCTCGGCAAGCCCTTCCAGGCGCCGACCGACTCGACGGCGATGCAGGCCGCGCGCTGGGCCTTCGAGACGTCGTGGGGCACCGCGCCGGTCGACATCGGCATCGGCGGCTCGATCCCGTTCATCGCCGACCTGCTCGACGTCTTCCCGGACGCGGCGATCCTGGTCACGGGCGTCGAGGACCCTGACTCGCGTGCTCACGGCGCCAACGAGTCCGTCCACCTGGGCGAGCTCGAGAAGGTCGTCCTGGCCGAGGCGCTGCTGCTCACGAGGCTCGCGCAGGGCTGAGGCCCCGCGCTCCTGACGACCCGGGGCCGGGTCCGGGCCGCCGTCGACCGACGGTCGCTCTGGACCCGGCCCCGGTCCTGCCGGCCGAGGGGGCCCGGTGCTACGTTCGGAGCATGACCCCGCAGGAGCTCGAGGAGCTCGTCCTGCTGCGCCGCGCCCGCGACCTGATGGACCGGGAGTACGCGGCCCCGCTCGACGTCCCGACCATGGCGCGCAAGGCGCTCATGTCTCCGGCGCACTTCTCGCGCCGGTTCCGCGCGGCCTACGGCGAGACGCCCTACTGCTACCTCATGACGCGCCGGATCGAGCGCGCCATGGCTCTGCTGCGTGGCGGAGCGAGCGTCACGGACGCGTGCATGGCCGTGGGGTGTACGTCGCTCGGTTCGTTCAGCGCGAAGTTCGCGGAGATCGTGGGCGAGCCCCCGTCGGTGTACCGGAGCCGCGAGCACGCCGCCGTGAAGGCGATGCCCCCGTGCGTCGCGCAGGTCGTCACGCGCCCGGCCCGGGGCGCGACGGGCCCGTCCGGCACGTCCGGCACGTCCGGCACGGCCGCGCGAGCATCGAGCAGGATCGGAGAAGCGAGCGCACGGGCCTCGTCCTAGAGTCGCCGTCATGACCATCTCGCTGAAGTTCTGCAACATCACCGTCAACGACGTCGACGAGTCGATCACCTTCTACGGCGACGCGCTCGGCCTCAAGGTGCACAACGACGTGGGCGCGGGCGGGTTCCGCTGGGTGACCCTCGGTTCCGACGTGCAGCCGGGGCTCGGGATCGTGCTGTCGGCCCCGCACGCGGGCCGGTCGCAGGCCGACGGGGACGCGCTCCAGGAGCTCATGATCAAGGGTGTCCTGCCGATCCTCGTGTTCGAGACCGACGACGTCGACGCGCTCTTCGAGACCGTCCGGGCCTCGGGGGCCGAGGTCCTCCAGGAGCCCATGGACCAGGACTGGGGACCGCGCGACTGCGCGTTCAGGGACCCGTCGGGAAACATGGTGCGGGTGGCCCAGGCGGCTGCGGCCTGATCTGGAGGAGCGGTCGCGGCCTGATCTGGAGGAGTGGTCGCGGCCTGACCTGCTGGGGAGTCCCCGCGGGCCGAGCCGGGGCGCCGCCGAGGCGCGCGCAGGGGAGGGCCGTCGCGCCGCGACCAGGGCCCGCCCGACGGCGTCCCCTCCGCGTGCGGTCGTCTCGCCGCGTGCCCCGGTCGCGCAGGTCGGGGCCGGGCGGTGGTCGACTCCTGTGCCTGGTGGTGGGATGGGGACATGGCGAACGAGTCGATGGTCCCCCTGCTGCCCTGCGCGTCGATCGACGAGATCGGCGACTTCGCTGCGGCTCTCGGGTTCGAGGTCACCTACCGGCAGACCCGGCCGAACCCGTACCTCGCGCTCCGGCGGGAGGGGATCGACCTGCACTACTTCGGGATCGAGGGCTTCCGGCCGGAGGACTCGTACGGCTCGTGCCTCGTCGTGGTCGACGACACCGAGCCGTTGTACGACGCGTGGGCAGCAGGCCTGCGCGCTGCCCACGGGAGGCTCCCCCTGAGCGGGTTCCCCCGGATCACCAGGCCTCGCCGCCGGGCGAACGCCGACGGGCTGAGTGGCTTCAGCCTGGTGGACCCCTCGGGCAACTGGATCCGCGTCGTGCGGCGGGCCGGCGACGGTCCGGCGGGCGACACGGTCGACGCAGCCGAGGCGACCGGCTCCGTGCCCGACGTGCCGGCCGTCGACGCGGCCGAGCTCGGCGCGGCCTTGGAGGGTGAGTCCCGCCTGCTGCGAGCCGTCTCGAACGCGGTGGTCCAGGCGGACTCGCGCGGCGACGTCGGGCAGGCCGCGAAGATCCTCGACGGAGCGCTGCGGCGCGAGGAGGCCCTCGGGGACGCCGGGGCGTCGGCGCGCGACCGGGTCGAGGCCCAGGCCTACCGGGCCGAGCTGGCCGTGCGCCTCGACGACGCCGGGACGGCCCGACGCATGCTCGACGAGGTCGACCGCTGCGTCGCGGCCGCGCGAGGTCAGCACCTCACGCAGGACCTGACCACGATCCTGACGCAGCTCGAGGACGTCAGGGAGTGGCTGGCCGCGCAGGGGTGAGCGGGGCCGTCGAAGAGGGCGGACGGACTCACCCGGTCACAGGAGGAACGGTGTGCTGGGGACCGTGAGGTAGTCGTCGGGGTGCGTGACGGGTGCCGACAGCATGCCTGCGCACGCGTCGATCAGGAAGTAGCCGACCCCGGTCCAGGTCGGCGGGGCCCCCTCGTGGACACGGGCCTCGTGCCCCGCGCAGATGCCCAGGGTCATGGGGCCGAGGATCTCGAACCTGCCCCGGACCACGCGTGGCGGGAGATCGCTCAGAGCCGCCTGCAGACGGCTGATGAGGTCCTCGACGACCGGGTTCGCCGTGGTCAGTCCGGCCAGCGCCTCGGCGACCGAGGGGACCGTGCGGACCTGGAACACGAACCGTGCACGCCAGCTGGGGACAGGCAACGACGCCAGGTGCTCGATCCACGGCAGGAGCAGGCAGGCGAGCAGGTCTCGCACGCCGGCGTCGTCGCTCAGAGAGGCGACGAGCGCCGTCCGGCGCCGGTTCATCTCCTCGAGGTGCCGGTCGAGCAGCGCACGCAGCAGCTCGTCGCGGCCGCCGAAGTGGTAGGCGATGGCCGAGTGGTTGGCCGTGCCCGCGTGCTCGGTGATCCGGCGGTTGGACACCGCGTCGATGCCGTAGCGGGCGAAGAGCTCCTCGGCCGAGTTCAGCAGCGTCTCGCGCGCCCGGTCGCTGTGCTGTCCCATGCGGTGGGCCTCTTCTCGTGATGGTCTCTCATGTTCCCGAGCATGCCTCGACCACGGCCCGTCGAGGCCTTGACCTGCGAGGACTCCCGGCCTCGAGTCCGGGTGCGGTGATCATGCCACCTGATCGACGGGGGTGCCCGTCGCGTCGCTGGGCGGGACCCTCGCGTCCACCACGTGACATTTTTACGCCACGTGGCGTAATCTCGTCGAGTTGGACCATCCCAGCCGCACATCGAGGCGGCGCCCTTGCAACGGCGCACGGGGCCGCACGTCGCCCTCCCACCACGCCGTACAGGAGCACACACTTGAGCAACCAGACACCCCCGCGCACCTCGGGCACGGGGTTACCGGACCCCGCATCGCCGCCCGTTCCGACGACGGACGGTGCAGAGGGCGTCGCCGAGGCTGCGGCCGAGGCGGCCGCCCTCAAGCGGGCCAAGGCCGAGACCATCGGCCGCTACGTGGCCATGTTCTTCATGCCGCTCGTCATGGTGTCGATGATGATCAGCGGCTACCTCGGGACGATGCACGCCCCGACGCCGCACGACATGCCGATCGCCGTCACGGGCACCGCGCCGGACGCGCGGGCCTTCGCCGAGGCGCTCGAGGCCGCCGACCCCGACGCGGTCGACGTCCGTATCGTCGGTTCGGACGAGGAGGCCCGCGAGCTCGTGCTCGACCGGGAGGTGTCGGGAGCCGTGCACATCGTCGACGGCGAGGCGACGGTGTACACGGCAGGTTCGGCCGGGTCGTCGCAGTCCTCGACCGTCACGGGCATGCTCGCCCCGCAGGTCCTGGCCCAGGGGCTGACCCTGGGGACCGAGGACCTCGCGCCGCTGCCCGCGTTCGACCCGGCGGGCCTGGGAGCGATGTTCTTGGCCACGGCACTGGTCATGGCCGGCTACCTGCCCTTCAGCGTGACGCTCTCCAACTCGCCCGAGCTCCTGCGCTTCCGTCGGGCCGTGCCGCTCCTCGCCGGCTGGGCCGCCCTGGTCGCGGCGCTCGTCTGGACCGTGACGGGGCCCATGCTCGGCGTGGTGCAGGGTCACACCCCGGAGGTGCTGGGCATCGCCTGGCTGGGCGTCTTCGCGGTCGGAGCGGTCCAGCTCCTGCTGACGCGCTTCCTGGGGCCCATGGCGGTGATCGCGGCCATGCTCCTCCTGACGGTGCTGGGCATGCCGGCCTCGAACATGAGCATGAGCGTCTACACCATGCCGGAGTTCTTCACCTTCCTGCACGCGTTCCTTCCCATGCCGGCGATCGGCGAGGCGCTCCGCTCGGTCCTGTACTTCGACGGGTCGGGCGTCGGCTCCCACCTGCTGGTCCTGGTCGTCGGCGCGGTCGTGGCCCTGGTGCTGACGCTCGCGTTCGACGCCCGCAAGCGGCGCCGCAACCCGGACGCGGGCCCGCCGCCCGTCACCGTGCCGTCGCTGCACGGCGGGCCCCGGCCCGCGACGCGCCGCTGGCGCTACACCGCGCTGCTCTTCTTCCCGCTCGCCATGGTCACGATGATGATCTCGGTCATGCTCGGCGCCATGTCGTCCCCGACCCCTCGTGACATGCCCGTCGCGGTCGTCGGGTCCACGGTCGAGCAGGCTCAGGAAGCGGTCGACGGGCTGGACCAGAGCATGCCCGGCCTGTTCGACCTGCGAGCCGTGGGCTCGGTCGACGACGCCCGCACCCAGGTGCAGGACCGCACGGTCAGTGCGGCCTTCGTGCTCCCCTCGGCGGAGCACCCGAGCGCGACCCTGGTGACCAACCAGGCAGCCGGTGCGAGCGCGAAGCAGGTCGTCACGGCCGTGTTCGGCCAGGTCGCCGCCGGGCAGCAGACGGAGCTCACGACCGAGGACGTCGCCCCGCTGTCGACGACCGACACCATGGGCTCGGTGAGCATGTACCTGGCCATGGGCTGGGTCATGTCGGGCTTCATGATCATCATCGTGGGGGCCAACGCCGCGCCGAGGTCCCGGCCGCTGCGCCGCCTCGTGCCCATCGTGGCGGGGTGGGCCGTGTTCATGTCGGCGGTCCTGTGGCTGATCGCCGGGCCGATCACGGGGAGCATCAGCGGGCACTTCTGGCCGCTGCTCGGTACGGGGATCGTCGCGATCTTCTGCGTGGCGATGTTCAGCGCGGTGCTCGAGCGGCTCATCGGGATGCTCGCGGTCGTTCCCGCGGTCGGCATCCTGATGCTCGTCGGGGTCCCCGCGTCCGGGGGCGGACTGTCGATCTACATGGAGCCCGAGGTCTTCCGGGTCCTGCACGAGATCCTGCCCATGCCGGCCGCCGTGGAGTCGATCCGCTCGATCCTCTACTTCGGTGGGGACACGGTCGGTTCGCACCTGGTCACGTTCGGGATCTGGGGAGTCGTGTCGCTCGCCCTGGTCATGGTGATCGACAGGGTCAAGCCGCTGCGCACCCATGCGGTGAGCCCGGAGCCCGACGAGGTCGAGCCCGTCGAGGAGCTCGCGCTGGTCCGCAACCCGGTCATCCTGGCCGAGCTGGCCGCCGACCGGGCCCGCCCCGG
>NZ_JBHXBO010000178.1:0-8710 GCF_042726775.1 Oerskovia sp. NPDC060287 | reverse complement strand
GGCCTACCATCCGGCCTCGTTCCTCGGCCTCCCGCCAGGCCCGACCACGGCCCGGCGGCGGCCCCGCCCCCTCACGAGCAGCTGGTCAGCGCTGACTCCACCCCGTTCCCCCCAGCAGTCAGGTTCACCATGAGTTCCGACACGCACACCGCCCCGGCCGCGCCCCCGCCCGACGCGCCCGTCCTCGAGGCCCGCGGGCTCACCAAGCACTTCCCCGTCCGGGGCCTGCGCTCGAACGCCGTGGTGCACGCGGTCGACGGCGTGGACGTCTCGTTGCGCAGCGGCCAGGTCGTCGCGCTCGTGGGGGAGTCCGGGTCCGGCAAGTCGACCATCGCCCGCCTCCTGGCCCGCCTGTACACGCAGACGTCGGGCGAGATCCTGCTGCACGGCGAGCCCGTGACCGCGCACCGCGGCCGAGCCTTCCGCCGGTACTGCCGGCGCGTGCAGATGATCTTCCAGGACCCGTTCGGGTCGCTCAACCCGGTCCACACGATCCGCTACACGCTCACGCGCTCGCTGCGGATCCACCAGCCGAGGCTGCGCGGGCAGGCCCTCGAGGACGCCCTCGCGGCGCTGCTCAACCGGGTCCAGCTCCAGCCCGAGCGGTACGTCGACAAGTACCCCCACGAGCTCTCGGGCGGCCAGCGCCAGCGTGTCGCGATCGCCCGCGCCCTCGCCGCGGACCCCGAGGTCCTGCTCGCGGACGAGCCCATCTCGATGCTCGACGTGTCGATCCGCATCGGGATCCTCAACCTCCTCAAGGACCTGCGCGACCGGCTCGGCATCGCGATCCTCTACATCACGCACGACATCGCCTCGGCCCGGTACTTCGCCGACGAGACCCGGGTCATGTACGCGGGCCGCATCGTCGAGCACGGCGAGAGCGAGCTCGTCACGCAGGAGCCCGCGCACCCCTACACCCAGCTCCTGGTGCGCTCGGCCCCCGACCCGGAGAACCTCGCGGCGCAGGACCGCACGGGAGCGAACGGCGAGCCGCCGTCGATGGTCCGCCCGCCCGCGGGCTGCCGCTTCAGCCCGCGCTGCCCGTTCGCGACCGACCTGTGCCGGAGCACCGTCCCCGACCTCGTGGACGTGGGCGACGGCCGCAAGGTCGCCTGCTGGGGCTACGTGGGAGCGTCCGACGTCGAACCTGCCGAGCGGGACCTGCTCCCCGAGCTCGGCTCCGCACGAGTGGGGGTGTCGGCATGAAGTACTTCCTGCGACGCATCGTCTTCTACGTGATCACCGCGTGGGCGGCCATCACGATCAACTTCTTCATCCCGCGCATGATGGACGGCGACCCGGTGTCGTCCTTCATCAACAAGAACCAGGGCCGCATCAGCTCCGAGGCCCGCGAGTCGCTCTACGTCCTGTTCGGGCTCGACAGCGGGGCCTCGCTCTGGGAGCAGTACGTCGACTACTGGAAGATGCTGTTCTCGGGCGACCTGGGGCTCTCGATCATGCTCTTCCCGAGCACCGTGAGCGAGGTCATCGCCCAGGCGCTGCCGTGGACCATCGGGCTCGTCGGCATCGCGACGGTCATCAGCTTCCTGCTCGGCTCGTTCCTGGGCGTCGTCATCGGCTGGCGTCGTGGGTCCTGGGCCGACGGCCTCCTCCCGATCACGACGTTCTTCTCGTCGGTGCCGTACTTCTGGCTGGGCCTGGTCGCGATCATGCTCTTCTCGGTGACGTGGTCGATCTTCCCGTCGTCGGGCGCCTACCAGCCCGGGCTGGTGCCCGGGTGGAGCTGGGAGTTCATCGGCTCGGTGATCCAGCACGGCACGCTGCCCGCGATCACGATCGTGCTGTCATCGGTCGCGGGCTGGATCCTCGGCATGCGGAACATGACCGTCACGGTCACCTCGGAGGACTACGTCACGGTCGCGCAGGCCAAGGGCCTCTCGGAGCGCCGCGTGATGTTCGGGTACGCGGCCCGCAACGCGATCCTCCCGCAGGTCTCGGGCTTCGCGCTCTCGCTCGGCTTCATCGTGTCCGGGACGCTCGTCATGGAGAAGGTCTTCTCCTACCAGGGCGTGGGCTTCACGCTCCTGCAGGCGATCGGCGCGCACGACTACCCCCTCATGCAGGGCATCTTCCTCATGATCACGCTGTCCGTCCTCGTGGCGAACATCCTCGCCGACCTCGCGTACGTGGTCCTCGACCCGCGCACCCGACAGGAGGGCTGACCGATGACCGGCATCCCCGTCCAGATGGACCACGCCCAGCTCGACAACGGGGCAGAGCCCCTCGCCCCGGAGGTGCCCAAGCGGCGCAAGGGCTCTCCCAAGAAGCAGAAGCTCCTGTTCCTGCGCAACGGCAAGTCCTTCACGGGGCTCGCGATCCTGGGCTTCTTCGCGATCCTCGCGGTGATCGGCCCGTGGATCGCGCCCTACGACCCGAGCGCGATGTCCTCGGACATCCTCCAGCCGCCGAGCGGTGCGCACTGGCTCGGCACCACGCACGTGGGCCAGGACGTGTTCTCCCAGATCCTCGTGGGCACGCGCGGCGTCATGATCGTCGGCTTCATCGCGGGCATCGGTGCGACGCTCCTGTCGATCCTCGTCGGCGTGAGCGCGGGCTTCCTGGGGGGCGTGAGCGACGAGCTGCTCTCGTCGCTGTCCAACATCTTCCTCGTCATCCCGGCGCTGCCGCTGATCATCATCGTCGCGGGCCAGCTCCCCGACGCGGGCGGTCTGACGGTCGCGCTCATCCTGGCGGCGACGAGCTGGGCGTGGGGCGCACGCATCCTGCGTGCGCAGACCTTGTCCCTGCGCCGTCGCGATTTCGTCGAGGCCGCGCGCGCCAACGGCGAGTCGACGTGGCGCATCGTGTGGTTCGAGACGCTGCCGAACCTCACGGCCATCATGGCGTCGAGCTTCGTGGGCACCGTGACGTTCGCGATCCTCATGCAGACGACGCTGGCCTTCATCGGCGTGACGTCCATCTCGGACTGGAACTGGGGCACCATCCTCTTCTGGGCCGAGCAGCAGCAGGCACTCTCGCGAGGTGCGTGGTGGTGGTTCGTCCCGGCGGGCCTGTGCATCGCGATGCTCGGCATGGCGCTGACGCTCATCAACTTCGGGATCGACGAGTTCGTCAACCCGCGCCTGCGCTCGACGGGCGCGAGCCCGCGCGCCCTGCGCAAGCGCCGCATCTCGCCGCGCATCGGCTTCACGGCCGTGGTCCGCGAGGGGGCTCCGGCGTCGTCCGGGGGGAGCGCCACGACCACCAGCAGGCCCGACGGCGCCACGCGCCCGGGTGCGTCTCCCGCCTCGACCGGTGCGACGTCGTCGGGCACGGGGACGAGCGCGCCCATCACGGGCGGGCCGGGCACCCCCCGGCCCGGGACCTCGCACGACGACCGTGACAACGACGGCACGACCACACGCAAGGAGAGCGTCCGATGACGGTCACCGACCTTTCCCCCGCCGGCGCTCCCACCGGGACCGGCAAGCCCGTGCTCGAGATCCGTGACCTGCACGTCGCCTACGGCTACGGCCCCGAGCCCGTGCGTGCCCTGCGCGGTGTGAACCTCACGCTGCACGAGGGCGAGGTCCTCGGCATCGCGGGCGAGTCGGGCTGCGGCAAGTCGACTCTCGTCTACGCCGCGACCCGCCTCCTGCCCCCGCCCGGCCTCATCACGGGCGGCGAGGTCCTGTTCCACGGAGGAACAGGGGCCACGGGCGACGAGCCCGTCGACATCCTGCGCATGAGCGACAAGGAGCTGCGGCGCTCGCGCTGGCAGGACACGGCCATCGTGTTCCAGGGCGCCATGAACTCGCTCAACCCGGTCTACCGGGTCGGCAAGCAGCTCACCGACGCGATCGCGGCCCACCGCCCCGGGATGTCGCGCTTCGACCGCAACGAGCGGGCCGGCGAGCTGCTGTCCATGGTCGGGATCGCGAAGGACCGCATCTCGGCGTACCCGCACCAGCTCTCGGGCGGCATGCGCCAGCGCGTCATGATCGCGATGGCGCTCGCGCTCGAGCCCAAGGTGCTCATCATGGACGAGCCCACGACCGCGCTCGACGTCGTGATGCAGCGCCAGATCGTCGAGCAGATCATCGAGCTGCGCGACCGCCTGGGGTTCTCGGTCGTGTTCATCACGCACGACGTGTCGCTGCTCATCGAGGTCGCCGACCGGATCGCGATCATGTACGCGGGCGAGATCGTCGAGCAGGCCTCGGCGAGCGACGTGTACCGGCGCCCGCGCCACCCGTACACGCACGGGCTGCTCAACTCGTTCCCGCCCCTGCACGGTCCCAAGCGCCCGCTCGTCGGGATCCCCGGCTCGCCGCCCGACCTCCAGGCGCTCCCGAGCGGGTGCCCGTTCCGGCCCCGCTGCGCGCACGTCATGGACGCGTGCGCCGAGGTCCATCCCGCGCTGGGCCCCACGTCGCTGGGGCTGCCCGGCGTCGGGGAGCCGGGCCGCTCGGTCGCCTGCCTGCTGCACGAGGGCCAGGGCGAGCTGCCCGCCGAGCTGCGGGTCTGAAGCCGCCAGGGTCGGTGATCCCCTGGCCGCGGGGGCGCCCAGTCGTCCCCGTGCGCAGAGCCGGCCGGTACCCCGCGTCGGGTGCCGGCCGGCTCTCGGTCGTCGCGGCGGAGCGGGACGCGGCTCTGCTCCTCGTCCGGTCCGGCTGCCGTGACCTGCCCCTTCTCTTCGCCAGATCCCCACACCCGGTGACCTACCGTTGACGGGTGACCTCCCCCCTCCCGACGCCGTCCAGGCCGTACCCCGCCCAGGGGTACGCCCCGCCGCCCGCTCCTTCGCGGGTCGTCGCGCCGAACCCCGCCCGCGCGCCGCGGTCGGCAGCGACCAACGTCGGGGCGCGGGCCGTGGCCGGCCTGGTCGCGGTCGCGGCGGTCGTCGCGTACGCGGTGGTCTGGCGCTACTTCGTCCTGTCGGCCGCGGGCCAGCACCTCGACCAGGCAGCGCTCCGCGGTTCGGACTACGGCCAGGGTCGGCTCTGGGAGCTGGCCGAACCCGTGCTCGACGTGGTCTCGGTGAGCTTCGTGGTGCTGGGCCTCGGCACGGCCATGGGCATCGCGCTGCTGCGCCGCCGGTGGGGACTGGCGGTCCAGGTCGCGTTCGTCGTGGTCGGCGCCAACGTCTCGACCCAGATCCTCAAGAAGGTGCTGCTCGAGCGGCCCAACCTGATCGGCGACTGGGGCGTGGGCAACACGTTGCCCAGCGGGCACACCACGGTCGCGGCCTCGGTCGCCGTGGCCCTGCTTCTCGTCGTCCCTCGAGCGGCGCGTCCGATGATCGCGGTCCTCGGCGCGACATACACGGCAGCGACCGGGGTCTCGACCCTCATCGGCCAGTGGCACCGCCCGAGCGACGTCGTGGCCGCGGTGCTCGTCGTGACGGCCTGGACGGCGCTCACGCTCGCGTTCACGCCGACGAGCGCGCTCGACCGTGTGCCGCCCGGACGCAGCAGCTCCTATCCCGGATCGGTCGTCGTCGGGGTGCTCATGCTGGTCGGTGCCGCGTTCGCGGCCGTCGCTGCGGCCTGGTGCCTGCGTGAGGTGGCCCCGGCGAGCTGGGACATGACGGACCTCGCGGAGACCACGGCCTACGTCGGGGGTGCGTTCGGGGTGGTCGCCGCCACGGCGGGCGCCTTCGCGGTGCTCCTCCTGCTCCGGCAGGCGACGTCGCGCCCCGCCCGGCCCTGAGGGGGCGTCCGCAGGACGTGGCCGCGACGGTGGTCCACAGTCGATAAGGTGCCGCCTGGCGTCGGTGGCGTAACGTCATAGGCTGCCGGTGGGAGCCGCGCAGCGGTTCGGGCACACGAGACGTGCCCGACGCCGGAGCTCACCCCAGCACGTCGGCCCACCTGGAGATCGCTCCAGGCGTGGGCCTCGATCAGCAGCTACGGAAAGCAGGAACGGATGTCCTCAGGTCGCAAGCTCGTCATCGTGGAGTCCCCCACGAAGGCACGCAAGATCCAGGGCTACCTCGGTGACGACTTCGAGGTGGAGTCGAGCGTCGGGCACATCCGCGACCTCCCGCAGCCCTCCGAGCTGCCCGCCGACATGAAGAAGGGGCCGTTCGGCAAGTTCGCGGTCAACGTCGACGACGGGTTCGAGCCGTACTACGAGGTCTACGCGGACAAGAAGAAGAAGGTCGCGGAGCTCAAGCGCGCGCTCAAGAACGCCGACGAGCTCTACCTCGCGACCGACGAGGACCGCGAGGGCGAGGCCATCGCGTGGCACCTGCTCGAGGAGCTCAAGCCCAAGGTGCCCGTGCACCGCATGGTGTTCCACGAGATCACCCGCGAGGCGATCGAGCGCGCGCTGGAGAACACGCGCGACCTCGACGTGCACCTCGTCGACGCCCAGGAGACGCGCCGCATCCTCGACCGCCTGTACGGCTACGAGGTCTCGCCGGTCCTGTGGCGCAAGGTCCGCCAGGGGCTGTCCGCGGGGCGTGTGCAGTCCGTGGCCACGCGCCTGGTCGTCGAGCGCGAGCGTGAGCGCATGGCGTTCGTCGCGGCCGAGTACTGGGACGTGTCGGGTACCTTCTCGCTCGCGGACAAGGGGGCTGCGGACGCCGACAAGAGCTTCGACGCGCGCCTGGTCCAGCTCGGGGGCGCGCGCGTCGCCTCGGGCCGCGACTTCGACGACCGCGGGCAGCTCAAGCCCGCCTCGGCGCGGGACGGCGTGGTCCAGCTCGCCGAGCAGACCGCCTCGCTCGTCGTCGGTGGGCTCGCGGACGCCGACTTCGCGGTCCGCAGCCTCGAGACCAAGCCCTACACGCGTCGTCCGGCCGCGCCGTTCACCACCTCGACCCTCCAGCAGGAGGCGAGCCGCAAGCTCCGCTTCAACTCGCGACAGACCATGCGCACCGCGCAGGCGCTGTACGAGAACGGCTACATCACCTACATGCGTACGGACTCGCCGTCGCTGTCGGCCGAGGCCACCGACGCCGCGCGCCGTCAGGCGGCCGAGCTCTACGGTCCCGAGTTCGTGCCCGGCTCGCCGCGCGTCTACGCGTCGAAGGCCAAGGGAGCCCAGGAGGCCCACGAGGCCATCCGTCCCGCCGGTGACTCGTTCCGCACGCCGGCCCAGGTGGCCCGGGAGATCAGCGGCGACCAGTTCAAGCTGTACGAGCTCATCTGGAAGCGCACGGTCGCCTCGCAGATGGCGGACGCCAAGGGATCGACCGCCTCGGTGCGGCTCGCCGCGCCCGTCGCGGGCACGGACGCCCAGGTCGCCGGCAAGGAGGCCGTGTTCGCGGCCTCCGGCACCGTCATCAGCTTCCGCGGCTTCCTCGCGGCGTACGAGGAGGGCACGGACGACTCCGCGGAGTCAGCCGAGGGCGCCGCGGCGAAGTCCGGCCGCCGGGGCGACGAGGACGCACGCCTGCCGCAGATGGGCGAGGGCGACCTGCTCGACGGGCGGGACCTCACGGCCGACGGGCACTCGACGTCCGCACCCCCGCGCTACACCGAGGCGAGCCTCATCAAGGCCCTCGAGGAGCGCGGCATCGGCCGCCCGTCCACGTACGCGTCGACCATCTCCACGGTCCAGGACCGCGGCTACGTGCTGCCGCGCGGCCAGGCCCTGGTCCCGAGCTGGCTCGCGTTCGCCGTGATCCGTCTGCTCGAGGAGCACTTCGAGTGGCTCATCGACTACGACTTCACCGCGGAGATGGAGGCCGACCTCGACGCGATCGCGGCCGGCGACAAGGACCGCGTGGCGTGGCTGACCCGGTTCTACTTCGGCGACGGCACGGGTCGCGAGGAGGGCGAGGGGCTGCGTCAGCTCGTCGACGACCTGGGCGAGATCGACGCCCGCGACATCAACTCGGTCCCGATCGGCGAGGGCATCCAGCTGCGCGTAGGTCGGTACGGGCCGTACATCGAGGACCTCAGCCAGCCCGTCGCCGAGGGCGCGACCCCGCCGCGCGCCTCGGTACCGGACGACCTGGCCCCCGACGAGCTCACGGTCGAGAAGGCGCGCGAGCTCCTCGCCGCCGGTGCAGACGACGGCCGGATCCTCGGCACCGACCCGGTGTCGGGGAACCCGATCGTGGCGCGCGCAGGACGCTACGGCCCCTACGTGACCGAGCAGCTCCCCGAGCCCAAGTTCGACGAGGGGCTGTCCGCGGCCGCGCTCAAGAAGGCCAAGGCCGCGCTGCCCAAGCCGCGCACGGCGTCTCTCCTCAAGGACATGAGCCTCGACACGGTGACGCTCGAGGACGCCCTCCGGCTGCTCTCGCTGCCGCGCGTCGTGGGCACGGACCCGGAGACGGGCGTCGAGATCACCGCGCAGAACGGCCGCTACGGCCCGTACCTCAAGAAGGGCACGGACTCACGCACCCTCCCCTCGGAGGAGGCCATGTTCACGGTCACGCTCGAGGAGGCGCTCGAGCTCTACAAGCTGCCCAAGCGCGGTCGTGGGGCCACGGCCACACCGCCGTTGCGCGAGCTCGGTGACGACCCGACGTCGGGCAAGCCGATCGTGGTCAAGGACGGCCGCTTCGGTGCCTACGTGACCGACGGCGAGACCAACCGGACGCTGCCGCGCGACGTGACGCCCGAGTCGATCACGCCCGAGCGAGCCATCGAGCTCCTGGCCGAGAAGCGCGCGGCGGGCCCGGCCAAGAAGAAGGCGCCTGCCAAGAAGGCTCCCGCCAAGAAGCCGGCCGCGAAGAAGGCCCCGGCCAAGAAGGCGCCCGCCGAGAAGAAGTAGGTGTCCCGGACTC
>NZ_JBHXBO010000177.1:0-8713 GCF_042726775.1 Oerskovia sp. NPDC060287 | reverse complement strand
ACCAGGAGGTCTCGCGGGCGTCGGGGGGCTATGGTCGGCCGGGCGTCAACTGGCCGCCTGGACGAACGCCGTGACGGCGTCCGCGACGAGCTGCACCGCGATGGCCGCGAGCAGCAGACCTGCGATGCGGGTCACGAGGATCGTGCCCGAGTCGCCCAGGACCCGGTGGATGACGTTCGCGAAGCGCATCGCCAGGAAGAGCGTGATGTGGACCGCGACGACGCCCGCCGCGATCGCGACCCAGTCCGCAGCGGACCCGTCGGCACGCTGGACGAACACCATGGTCGCGACGATCGCACCGGGGCCCGCGAGGAGCGGCGTGCCGAGCGGGACCAGGGCGACGTTGACGCCCTTGTTGCCCGACGGCGTCGGCTCCTCCATCTTTCCCGTCAGCAGCTCCATCGCGACCAGCAGGAGCAGGAGCCCACCCGACGCCTTGAGCGCCGGGAGCGAGATGCCCATGTAGTTGAGGATCTGCTGGCCGAACACCGCGAACGACACGATCACGCCGAACGCGACGAGGATCGCGGTCCTGGCGGCCTGGTTGCGCTGCTTGGCGCCCATGGCGCTCGTCAGGCCCAGGAAGATCGGTACCGTCCCGGGAGGGTCCATGATCACGAACAGCGTGATGAACACCTCGGTGAAGAGGCGGAGGTCCATGATGTCGTTCACGACATCACCGCCCGCGCCGTCATCGGATCACGTCCAACGTGCCTAGCTCCTCGATCGTCTCCAGCACTCGTGGTGCTGTCGTGTTCTCGCCGAGCCGGTTCGGTTTGCCGGCTCCGTGGTAGTCGCTCGAACCCGTCACGAAGAGGCCCAGGGTGTGGGCGATGTCCTCGAGACGGGCAACTTGCTGTGCGCTGTGGTCGCGGTGGTGCACCTCGAGCCCCAGCAGTCCTGCGTCGGCCATCTGCTCGATGACCGCGTCCGGCACCACGCGCCCTCGCCCGTCGGCGCCCGGGTGGGCGAAGACGGGCACCCCACCGGCTGCGCGCACCGCGCGCACGGCGTCCAGGACGTCAGGGGCGTAGTGCGGCACGTAGTAGCCCGTGCCGGGGTGCAGGATCGTGGCGAATGCCGCCGAACGGTCGCTGACGTGGCCGGTGGCCACCAGGGCGTCCGCGATGTGCGGGCGCCCGATCGTGGTCCCCTCCTCGGTCTGCGACAGGACATCCTCCCACGTCAGCGGGTAGTCCTCGCCGATCCGCTCGACCATGCGCCGGGCCCGCGAGACGCGGTCGACGCGCGTGCGCTCGGTCTCGGCCAGCAGGTCGGGGTGCGTGGGGTCGTGCAGGTAGCTCAGGAGGTGGACCGAGACGTGCCCCGAGCGGGCCGAGATCTCCGCACCGCGCACCAGGGCGATGCCGCTGCGGGTGGCCGCGTCCGCGGCGTCGGCCCAGCCGGCCGTCGTGTCGTGGTCGGTGAGGGCCACGACGTCGAGGCCTGCGGCGGCTGCGTCCTCGACGACCTGCGCCGGGGCGTCGGTCCCGTCGGACGCCGTGGAGTGGGTGTGGAGGTCGATGAGCACCTCCTCAGGATAGTGAGCGCGCGCGTCGGGGCCCGTCGGGCGGGGCCCGACGACGGCGCTCACCGAGGTGTGCGGGTCCGGCCCGTCTGCTGCGGCCTGCGTGCCGCACGGCACCGCGGGGGCGCCTAGAGAGGCAGGGCCCTGTCCTCGACGACGCTCTTCATGACGAGCGTCGAGCTGAGGCGCATCACGCCGGGCAGGGTCGAGAGCCGCTCGTCGTAGAGCACCTGGAACCCCTGCAGGTCGCTCGCGACGACGCGCAGGAGGTAGTCGGGGTCGCCGAAGAGCCGCTGCGCCTGCAGGACGTTCGGCACCTCGAGGACCGCGGTCTCGAACGCCTCGAGCGTGTCCCTCGTCGCGGACTGCATGGTCACGAAGAGGAGCGCCTCGAAGGTCAGCCCGACCGATCCCGCGTCGAGGTGCGCACGGTAGCCGCTGATGACCCCGGACCGCTCGAGCGCCCGCAGCCGCCGGTGGCACGGCGAGACGCTGAGGCGTACCCGTTCGGCGAGCTCGGTGAGCGTGAGCCGGCCGTCCTGCTGCAGCTCGGCAAGGATCTGCCGGTCGATGTCGTCCATGCGCAAGATCCTTCCACCCGAGCATGAAGCAGGGCAAGAAGTTGGAATCACTTTTGCCCAGTTCCGACCTAACGTTGCTCTCGCGCCGGACGTCGGCGCCCACGAGCCGGGAGGAAGCATGTCCGTCGCCACCGTCGCCGCGTTCTGGGCGGTGTCGCTCGTCTTCGTCGTGACCCCCGGGGCCGACTGGGCGTACGCGATCACGGCCGGCCTGCGCCACCGGTCCGTCCTGCCCGCGGTGGGCGGGATGCTGGCCGGCCACCTCGCGGCCGCGCTCGTCGTCGCCGCCGGGGTCGGCGTCCTGGTGTCCCGCTCACCGGCCGTGCTCACGATCCTGACGATGCTCGGCGCGGCGTACATCGCGTGGCTCGGCGTGACGATGCTCGCCCGTCCGGGTGGTCCCGTCACCGAGGGGGACGACGTCGCCGGCTCGTGGGTACGCCAGGCCGCGAAGGGCCTGGGGACCAGCGGGCTCAACCCCAAGGTCCTCCTGCTGTTCCTGGCGCTGCTGCCGCAGTTCACGGACCCGGCGGGCCGCTGGCCGGTCGGCGCGCAGATCGCGGCGCTGGGCGCGGTGCACATGGTCGGTTGCGCGGTCGTCTACCTGCTCGTGGCGTTCGGGGCACGGCACGTCCTGCGCTCCCGTCCCGGCGCGTCGCGCGTCGTCGCACGGGTCTCGGGCGTCGCGATGATCCTCATAGGCACCGCGCTGGTCCTGGAGCAGGCGCTCGCCTGACGCCCCGTCCCAAGGCCCGCACAGGACGTTCACGCGAGGCTCCCGGGGCTTTCGCACCGCTCCCAGGTGACGCTGGCAGCATCCGAAGCGATGCGAAACAGCCAGCCCTCCCCCCAGGCCTCCGTCTTCCCGTCCGACCCGTCGATCGACCTCCTCCCGAGCCTCGCGCAGGCATCCTCGGCGGGGACCCCCGCAGCCGTCGTGTTCGTGCACGGTGTGCGCACCTCGAACGCGATCTGGGGGCGCCAGCTCGCCCACGTGCGCGAGGCGGGCCACCTCGCGGTCGCGGTCGACCTGCCGGGCCACGGCGAGCGCAGCGACGAGCGGTTCACGCTCGCACGGGCCTTCGAGATCCTGGACGACGCCGTCGCGTCCTTCCCCGACGACGTCCCCGTCGTCGTGGTCGGGATGTCGCTCGGCGGCTACACGTCGCTCGCCTACGCGGCGAGCCACCCCGACCGGCTCGCGGGCGTCGTGGCGTGCGCGTGCAGCGCGGACCCGCGCGGCAAGCCCGTCGCGCTCTTCCGCGAGGCCGCCGCGCTCGTGGATGCCGCGGGCGCCGCGACCCGCCGTGCGCTGGGCCGCGTCCAGGACGTGCTGCGCGCCGGCAGGTCGCTGCCCGGCGGCGCGCGCGCCTCGGCCCAGCTCACGGGGGCCGGCACGTTCGCCGACCCGCAGCTCCCCGGGCGGCCCGCGTGGCAGGTCGTGACCGACGTGCTGCACGAGCTCGCGGGCCGCTCCTCGCGCGCCGACCTCCGTGCCGCGAAGGTCCCGGTCTGGCTCATCAACGGCCAGCGCGACCACCTGCGTCTCGACGAGAAGCGCTACCTCGACACCGTTCCCGACACGGCCCTGGTGGTCGTGCCGCGCGCGGGCCACGACGTCAACCTCGACGCCCCCGACGCGTTCAACGACGCGCTCTCGCGCGCGCTGGGCGACCTCACGAGCCGCTGGTCCCCCGCGCGACGCGGCGAGCTGGTGGGCGCCTCGGCGTGACACGACCGTCCTGAGCGTCACGTCCGGCGACCCCGGACCGTGAGGACCCAGGACCGACAAGGCCCCAGGCACCCGAGGCGAGAACCGCCGTCGGGCACCTGGGGCCTTCTTCCTGCCACCTGCTCACCTCCCGCACCGGCACGTGCGGGCCGGCGTCAGCCGCAGGACGTCGCCGGGTAGGCGACCTCCAGCGTCCGCGGCTCGGCCCCCGGGAGCGTCACCGTGACGCTCGCCGTCCCGGCCTCGACCGCGCCCGAGCGTGCGTTGAACGTCTGCGCGGCGCTCTTGCCGGGCTGCAGCCCGTGGAAGGACTTCGTCCCGAACGGCGTCGCCAGGACGACGTCGACCGCGGTGTCGGCCGAGCTCGTGGCCTTGACCGAGACCTGGACGTTCTTGCCCACGCAGCGAGCCGTCGCGGAGACCTCGACGGGCAGCGGCGGGAGCGGCGCCGACAGGCTCGGGATGCGGTCCGCGGGCGCCGTGCCCCACGTGAGGCCCGCGCTCGAGTCGGCCAGGTCGAACTCGAGCGTGCCGCCGTCCTGGATCGCCGAGGCGTCCATCCACACGGCCGTGTGCTCGGCGCCGTCGAGCGTGACGCCCGAGACGTAGCTCGGCAGGTCCTCGTTGGCGCCCTCGGCCGAGATGGCGAACGTCGTGCCCGCGTCGGTCGTGACGGTCGCGGACTGGACCTTGGGCGCGTTGAGCGCGAGCATGCCCGAGCCCGGCAGGACGGGCTCGAAGCCGAGCGCGGCCATGACGTACCAGGCGGCCAGGGTGCCCAGGTCGTCGTTGCCGACGCCCCCGCCCGGCGTGTTCGGGAACCGGTTGAGGTTCGCGGCCAGCACGTCGTTGGTCTTCCACGGCTGCCCGACGTACCCGTAGAGCCACGCGTTGGTGATCGTCGGCTCGTTGCCCGGGTTGTAGCGGATGGTCTGGTAGTACGAGCTGCCGCCTCGCGCCCACGTCGAGGGCGAGACGCCCGGCTTCGCCGCGAGCGCCGGCATGTCGAAGTAGTAGTCGAGGCGCTCGACGAACGCGTCCTCACCACCCATGGCCTCGGCCAGACCCGTGACGTCCTGCGGGACCATCCACTGGTACTGCCACGGGACCCCCTCGTGGAAGCCCGTGCGCGTGACGTCGGTCAGCTCGGGGAGCGTGACGAACGTGCCGTCGGGGCGCTTGGCGTTGACCATGCCCTGGAAGCCGCCCGAGAGCTGGACGGCCGGGTTCCACAGCGTCTGCCAGTTCCGGCCCTTGGCGAGGAAGGTCTCGGCGTCCTCGGTCTTGCCGAGACGCTCGGCGGCCGCCCCCAGGCCCGCGTCGGACAGCGCGAACTCGAGCGTCGACGAGCCGCCGTGGCGGTACTCCTCGTACTGCCCGCCCAGGCCGCCCTCGTTCTCGGGGTAGAACGGGATGTGGCCGTTCTCGTTGTAGAAGGCCGCGCTCTGGCGACCCACCGACGCGACACCGGCGGGCGGGGCCGTCGTGGCGTTCTCCACCAGGTAGCCCCACAGCTCGTCCGAGATGTCGTCGGGAACGGTGCCCAGGGCGAAGTTCTCCGCGAGCCACGGCGTGACCGGGTCGCCCGCCATGATGTTGGTCTCGAGCGCTCCCAGCGACCAGCGGGGCAGCCAGCCGCCCTCGACGCGGTGCTGGTACATCGAGCGGACGATGTCCTCGGCGCGCTCGGGGAGCAGCAGGGCGTGCAGCGTCGCCTGCGTGCGGTACGTGTCCCAGAGCGAGAAGTTCTGGTAGTAGTCCCACCCGTCGGTCGAGTGCTCCTTCAGGTCCATGCCGCGGTACCGGCCGTCGACGTCGTTGCCGATCGTCGGCGAGAGCAGGGTCTTGTAGAGCTGGGTGTAGAAGATCGCACGCTTCTCGGGCGAGGCCTCGATGTCGACGCGGCCCAGCTCGGTGTTCCAGGCGTCGCGCGCCTCCTCGCGGATCTCGTCGAACTCGACCTGGACGCCGTCGCGCACGGCCTCGGCCTCGCGGTTGCCGCGCGCGCCGTCGACGCTCACGAAGGACACGCCCACGCTCACCTCGACGTCGCGGTCCGTGGTCGTGTCGAACACCGCGACGGCGCCGTTGCGGCCCGTGGTGACCTGGCTCGTGGTCGAGCCGGCGGTGTAGGCACCGTTGGTGCCCCAGGTGCCGGACGAGGACACGGGACGGTCGAACGTCGCGCTGAAGAAGTAGCGCTGCTTGGCGGGCGTGCCGCCGCAGAACCCGCCGTTGTCGACCCAGCCCTCGAGCGTGCGGTCGTCGACCCACGTGACCGAGCTGGCGCCCGCGTCGCGCAGCGTCTGCCCGACGTTGAACGACAGGTGCGACGTGGTCGAGGCCGGGAACGTGTACCGGTGCGCACCCACGCGGGTGGTGGCCGTGAGCTCGGCGTGCACGTCGTTGGCGAGAGTCACCTCGTAGTAGCCGGCGACGGCCTTCTCGGTGCTCGCCTGGTCCTTGATCGCGATGGGGGTCCGGGCCGTCCGCGGGGCCGCGGTGGTGTCCGGGGTCACGAGCAGCTCGCCCGCGGCGGGGCAGCCCGCGCTGTTGACGTGCCGGTGGCTGAAGCCCCAGACCCGCCCGGCGTTCTTGCTGTAGGAGGTCGAGGCGTAGGAGTTGGTGTTGTCCGGGCTGAGCTGGACCATGCCGAACGGGACCGTGGCGCCGGGGTAGGCGTTGCCCTCGCTCTCCGTCCCGACGAAGGGGTTCACCTCGAGGGAGTGGTCCGCAGGCGAGCGCGGGCCGGTCGGGTCCGTGGCGCCGGGGGCGGCGGCGACCGGGGAGGCGATGCCCGCCCCGATCAGCAGCGCGAGCCCCGCGGAGAGCGTGGCGAGTCGTGATCGTCTCATGCGTGTTCGTCCTCTTCGACGTCCGAGCGGGCAGCGATGCCCACGACGCTCAGGCCTCGTCCGGCGCGCACCGGTGCGCTGTCCGGTGCTCGTCCGACGACGACGTGGGGTCGCGAGAGCGGCTGGCACCGGTGCCGGACGACGAGCGTCCGCGGCCCAGCATCCCTGCGAATGACTGCGCTGTCAATTGTGAATGACAGCGCAGTCATCTTGCGCGGCCGCAGCGCTGACCGACGGCTGCTCGACGGCCGCCGGACGCTCCCGCAAGCTCTCCGACGACACCGGACGAGCACCCGAGGCACGCCCTGCCCGCGGCGCCGACGCGCCCGAGGGGCGCTCCGCCGTCGGGCCACGCTCCCTCTCCCAGCGACCGATGGGAGACTGGTGGCCATGAGCAACGACACCACCCCCGTCAGCGCGCCGGCCGCGGATACCGAGCAGGAGATCGCCGCCCGGAACGACAACCGGTCGCACCGTCCCGACTCCGAGGCCTTCAAGGCGTTCATCACGAGCGGCTGGGCGCCGCGCGCGAGCAGCGACGTCGAGGCCGGCGCCGCCGCTCCGTACACCGCGGCGCGCCGCGCCGAGCTGTCGGCAGGCTTCGCCGGTGCGCGCCTCGTGATCCCCGCCGGCCCGCTCAAGGTCCGCTCGAACGACACCGACTACCGGTTCCGCCCGCACTCGGCGTTCGCGCACCTCACGGGCCTCGGCACCGACCAGGAGCCTGACGCGGTCCTGGTCCTGCACCCCGTCGAGCCCGGCACGGGCGACGACGGCTCGAACCACCACGCCGTCCTCTACGTGCGCCCCCTCGCGGCGCGCGACACCGACGAGTTCTACGCCGACTCGCGCTACGGCGAGTTCTGGGTCGGGGCGCGCCCCAGCCTCGACGACGTCACGACCCTCACCGGGATCGAGGCGGCTCACGTCGACGAGCTGCGCGACGCGCTCGCCAAGGACGTCGGCGAGCACGTGGTGCTGCTCGTCGTCACGGGGGCGGACGAGAACATCGAGGCCCTGGTCGAGGCGATCCGCCTCGAGAACGGCCAGGCCGACGACGCCGCAGCGGACGCCACGCTCGTCGAGGCCGCCTCCGAGCTGCGCCTGGTCAAGGACGCGCTCGAGATCGCGCACATGCGCGAGGCCGTCGACGCGACGATCGAGGGCTTCGCCGAGGTCGTGCGCAACCTGCCCCGCGCGACCGTGCACCGCCGCGGCGAGCGCGTCATCGAGACGACGTTCGACGCGCACGCCCGCCTCGAGGGCAACACGGTCGGCTACGAGACCATCGCGGCCGCGGGCGAGCACGCCACGACGCTCCACTGGATCCGCAACGACGGCCAGGTCCGTACCGGCGAGCTCGTGCTGCTCGACGCGGGCGTCGAGGTCGACTCGCTCTACACGGCCGACGTCACGCGCACGCTGCCCGTCGACGGCACGTACACCGACGTCCAGCGCCGCATCTACACGGCCGTGCTCGACGCCGCCGACGCGGCCTTCGCGGTCGCCGTCCCCGGGGCGCGCTTCCGCGACATCCACGCGGCCGCCATGGAGGTCATCGCCGAGCGCCTCGCCGAGTGGGGCCTGCTGCCCGCGACCGCCGAGGAGTCCCTCGCCCCGGAGGGCCAGTTCCACCGCCGCTGGATGGTGCACGGCACGAGCCACCACCTGGGCCTCGACGTGCACGACTGCGCGCAGGCGCGCCGCGACCTGTACGTCGACGGCATCCTGGAGCCGGGCATGGTCTTCACGATCGAGCCGGGCCTGTACTTCAAGAGCGACGACCTGACGGTCCCCGAGGAGTACCGCGGGATCGGCATCCGCATCGAGGACGACGTCCTGATCACGCAGGACGGCAACGAGAACCTCTCGGCCGCGCTCCCCCGCCGCCCCGAGGACATCGAGGCGTGGATGGCGTCGCTGCGCGACTGACGCACGAGGCGCAGCGGCGACACGCCGCACCGCCGGGCGCACCAGCCGGCACGCAGAGGCGGCGGCCCCGAGGACTCCTCGGGGC
>NZ_JBHXBO010000176.1:0-8769 GCF_042726775.1 Oerskovia sp. NPDC060287 | reverse complement strand
CGTCAGGCAACACCAACGACCTGCGCGGCAAGCTCCTGCGCATCACCATGAAGGACGACGGGACCTACTCGATCCCGGACGGCAACCTCTTCGCCCCGGGGACGGACAAGACCCGCCCCGAGATCTACGCGATGGGCTTCCGCAACCCCTTCCGGTTCTCGGTCGACAAGGCCACGGGTTACGTGCACCTCGGTGACTACGGGCCCGACGCGGGCGGTGCGAACGCGAACCGCGGCCCCGGCGGCTCGGTCGAGTTCAACGTCATCACCGAGCCCGGCAACTACGGCTGGCCGTACTGCGTGGGGGCCAACGTCCCCTACGTCGACTACGACTTCGCGACGGGCACCTCGGGCGCGGCGTTCGACTGCAGCGCTCCCAAGAACACGAGCCCGAACAACACGGGTCTCGTGGACCTGCCGCCGGCCATCGCGGCCTGGCAGCCCTACGACGGCGGCAACGTCCCCGCGTTCGGCTCGGGCGGCGAGTCGCCCATGGGTGCCGTGGTCTACAACTACGACCCCGAGCTCGTCTCGGAGACCAAGTTCCCCGCGTACTACGACGGCAAGCCCCTGCTGTACGAGTGGGAGCGGCGCTGGATCAAGGAGGCCGTGCTCGACGAGGACGGCAGCCCCGCGGGCTTCGCCCCGGCTCTGACGGGTCTGAACATCCGTCGTCCCATGAACCTCGAGTTCGGTCCGGACGGCTCGCTGTACGTGCTCGACTATGGCAGCGGCTACTTCGGCGGCGCCGCGGACTCCGCGGTCTACCGCATCGACTACGTCAAGGGCTCGCGCTCCCCGGTCGCCGAGATCGAGGCGTCGGTGACCAACGGCGGCGCGCCGCTCGAGGTCGTCCTCGACGGGTCGGCCTCCAAGCACCCGGAGAACCTGCCGCTCACGTACGCGTGGGACGTGGACTCGGACGGCACGGTCGACTCGACCGAGCCCGTCGTGACGCACACGTACACCACCAAGGGCCAGTACACGGCCCGTCTGACGGTCACGGCCCCCGACGGCAAGACGGGCGTCGCGACCACGACGATCACGGTCGGCAACACCGCCCCCGTGGTGACGCTCGACCTGCCGCAGGACGGGCAGTTCTTCGACTTCGGTGACCAGGTGCCGTTCAAGGTCACGGTCACCGACGCCGAGGACGGGACGCAGGTCGACTGCGACAACGTCGTCGTCGAGTACATCCTCGGCCACGACAACCACGGTCACCCGCTGTCGAGCGCGACCGGTTGCGAGGGCGTCCTGACGACCGTCAAGGACGAGGGCCACGGGCTCGACGCCAACATCTTCGGGGTCGTCAACGCGACGTACACCGACGGTGGCGCCGAGGGCGTGCCGGCTCTCAGCAGCGACGACGAGGTGGTGCTCCACACGCGCACCAAGCAGGCCGAGTACTTCACGTCGCAGCAGGGGGTCCAGGTCGTCGACAAGACCGCGGCCGAGGGCGCCAAGCAGCTCGGCTACATCGCCGCGGGCGACTGGTTCGCGTTCGACCGGATGAACCTCAAGGACATCACGGGCATCTCGGCGCGCTACACGTCGGGCAACGCGGGCGGTCTCATCGACGTCCGGGTGGGAGCCGCGAACGGTCCGCTCCTCGGGACCATCACGATGGGCTCGACGGGCAGCTGGGAGACGCACGCGTCGTCCGACGTCGTGCCGATCACCGACCCGGGCGGCACGAACACGCTGTTCTTCGTCGCGCGCTCGGCGTCGGGGGGCACGGGCGACATGTTCGACGTCGACTCGCTCCACTTCGCCGGCAAGGGGGCCGCGAACAACGTGGCACCCAGGCTCACGGCCGTCACGGGCACGCCCACCACGGGCGACGCCCCGCTCGACGTGACCTTCACGGCCACGGCGACCGACGCCGACGGCGACGACCTCACGTACGCGTGGGACTTCGGCGACGGGGGCACCGGCACGGGGGCCCAGGTCTCGCACACCTACACGACGGGCGGCGCGTTCACGGCCAAGGTGACCGTCAAGGACCCGGCCGGCGCCTCGGCGTCGGGCACCGTGAAGGTGACGACGTTCGGTGCGCTCGAGTGCACCGAGCCCGACCCGCAGCGCGGGCCCGAGGACGAGTTCCTCGGTGCGTCGATCGATGCGTGCCGCTGGGACGTCCACAGCTACCGCCCGGACCTCGCCGAGGTCCGCGACGGCAAGTGGGTCGTCACCACGACCGACGACGACTTCTACGGCACGGCGAACTCGCCCGTGCCGAACATCGTCACGACCGACCAGCCGGGCGACACCTGGACCGTGGAGACGTCGTTCACGGCGCCGCTCGCCCGGTCGGCCCAGCAGGGCGGCATCATCGTCTACCTCGACGAGAAGAACTACGTGAAGCTCGACGTGGTCGGCAACGACGACGGCTCGGTGCGTGCCGAGCTGCGCAGCGAGGTCGGGGACGTCACGCAGAACCCGCAGCCGGGGATCGACAACCTCGCCAAGCCGGTCTACGGCGAGTACCTGCTGCGTCTCTCGCGGGCGGGCGACACGTTCACGGGTCAGGTCTCGGTCGACAACGGCCAGTCCTGGGCCGCGCTGCCCGGTGGCGTGAAGAACGTGGCGGCGCAGGACGCCGGGGTCGGGGTCTTCGCGCTCGGCAAGCTCGCGGGCACGGCGCAGATCGACGTCGCGTTCGACTACGTGCGCCTCGTGGACGGCACGCCGCCCACGTGCGAGGGCACGACGGCGAGCGACACGTTCGAGGGCACCGAGCTCGACGCGTGCCGCTGGTACGTCGTCAACCCGGACGCGTCCAAGCTCGCGGTGAGCGGCGGCGCGCTGCGCCTGACCACCACGGACGACGACGTGTTCGGCGCGACCAACTCGACCGTGCCGAACATCCTGCGCAACAAGGTCGTCACGGGTGACGAGTGGACGGTCGAGACGACCATCACGGCCGACCTCACGCAGAACTACCACCAGGGCGGCCTCATGGTCTTCAAGGACCAGGCCAACTACGTCAAGGTGGGCGTGATCCACAACGGGGCGGGAGCCGGGACCGTGGGCTTCGAGGCACGCAGCGAGAAGGGCGACGTGGTCCAGAACCCGCAGCCCGGCGTGTCCGACCTGCCGCGCGAGGCCGACAAGACGTATCACGTGCGCCTGACGCGTGACGGGAGCACGTTCACGGGCTCCTGGTCGCTCGACGGCGTCACCTGGACGGACCTCGCACCGGTCACGAACGACACGCTCGCGGGGATCGCGCCGGGGCCGTTCGCGCTCGGCAAGAACCAGACGGCTCCCACGACGGTCGCGTTCGGCGACGTCACGTTCGTCGAGGACGAGCCCGAGGTCTGCGAGCCGGCCACGCCCGCGGAGGGCTACCGCATGCTCTTCGACGGCACGGCCGAGTCGCTCGCGGGCTGGAAGATGGCCGGGCCGGGCGGGTTCGCGCTCCAGGAGGACTGCTCCATGCTGTCCACCGGGGGCATGGGCCTGCTCTGGTACCCCGAGGAGCTCGAGGCCTACAGCCTCACGCTCGACTGGAAGATGGCCGGGGACGACAACTCGGGCGTCTTCGTCGGGTTCCCCGACCCGGGGAACGACCCGTGGGTCGCGGTCAACCAGGGCTACGAGATCCAGATCGACGCGACGGACGCCGACGACCGCACGACGGGTGCGATCTACACGTTCCAGAGCGCCGACCTCGCGGCTCGCGACGCCGTCCTCAAGGCGCCGGGGGAGTGGAACTCGTACGAGATCAAGGTCGAGGGGCAGCGGATCCGGGTGTTCCTCAACGGGACGCTGATCAACGACTTCACCTCGACCGAACCGTCGCGTGACCTGTCGTCCGGCTACATCGGGCTGCAGAACCACGGCAACGGCGACGACGTCTCGTTCCGCAACGTCCAGGTCAAGGACCTGACGGCCGAGCCGGAGCCCGAGGTCGAGGTCACCACGACGGTCAGGTCCCAGTGCGTGGGGCGGACCGCCAACGTCTCGGTCCGTGTGGTCAACGACGAGGACGTCCCCGCGGACATCGTCGTCACGACGCCGTTCGGCACCAAGACCTTCCTCGGCGTCGCGCCGGGGAAGTCCGCGCACCAGTCCTTCAGCGCGCGTGCCGGCGCGGTGGAGGCAGGGGTCGCGCAGGTCACCGCGACGGCCGGGGGTCGGACGACGACCTTCGACGTCGCCTACGGGGCCACGAGCTGCGGGTGACCGGGTGACCGGTCGAGAGGCTGACCCGTCGCGCGAGTGACGGGCGGCGTCGCCGGCCGGTCGACCGCAGCAGCGGGCGGGGCGGGATCCTTCGGGGTCCCGCCCCGTCCGTCGTCCGGCACGCGTGCGGGGCGCGGCTCAGCATGGTGCCCGACGGCGTCGCTCGCCACGGTGCGCAGCGTGCCCCGGAGCGTGCCGGGCCGAACTCAGCCCAGCGGGCGGACCATCACCACGTCGTCGTGCGACTCGCCGCCCACGACGTAGGTCCGCCTCCCGGCGACCTCGAAGCCGTGCTTGCGGTAGAAGGCCTGGGCCCGTGCGTTCTCCTCGTTGGTGCCGAGCCACACGGCCCGGTCGGGGACCAGTCCCGGCGCCGCGTTGAGCGCGGCCCGCATGAGGTCGCTCGCGACCCCCGTGCCCTGGGAGCCGGGGTGCACGTAGATCTTGGAGAGCTCGACCGTCGGCTCGTCCCCGACGACCGCGACGATGTCCTGGTCGGCGGGCACCGCGCGCACGAGCAGGGCGTAGCCGACGAGACGGTGGTCCGCGGTGGTGCCGTCGGGTGTGCTGCCGCCGTCAGGGTTGCCGTCGAGGACCTCTCCGGGGCCTGCGGCCTCGGCGAGGAGCAGCGCGTGGTCGGCGCTCGCGGCCCAGGCCGCGAACCTCTCGGGGGAGAGCTGCGTGCGGATGTGCTCGGCGACCGCGGCGGGGTCCGAGCCGGGCGGGCACGCGAGCGGGAAGGTGATCGCCGCGAGCGCCGCGAGGCGCTCGGCGTCGTCCGGGGTCGCGGGGCGCAGGGAGGTCGTCACCCGCGCAATCTACCCGGGTGCACCCACGCACGGGAGGCGCGGACCGCCGTCGGGCCGGCGAGCACCGAACCGCGCGCGTCCCCGCCCTGCGGACGCGCGCCCCCGGCGTGCGAGCGACCCGCGCCGTTGACACCTCACCGCGCACGGAGGACGGTGGAAGGACCGGAGACGTCGCCCGCCCAGCCCACGGACGCCGCCCCGCCCGGAGCCCCGACGACGGGGTCCGCGTGAGGGGAGGTGAGAGCACATGAGGAAGATGGTCGACTGTCGGACGACGCCCAGCGTGATCAACTGCACGCTGACGATCGCCGGCGAGGAGGAGGAGGTCCTCGACGCCGCGTACGACCACATGGTCAGCAAGCACGGACACGAACCCACGCCACAGCTGCGTGAGGAGATCCGCGCCGACCTGGTCGACGCCGAACCCTCGATGGCCTGACGGAACCTCCCGGCGACGGAGCCGAGTCACCGGGACCGGAGAACCCGGAGGGACAGCCGGTCGTGACCACGAGGTCACGGCCGACAGCCGTGCTCCGGGGCCCGTGCTGTCCGCGGCGGCCCCTGCTGGGCGCAGGCGTTCTCGGCGATGATGGGGGCATGGCACACCTCACGGCGCCCGGCGCGCGCCGCATCGACCTCAACGCGGACCTGGGCGAGGGGTTCGGGCCGTGGGCGCTCGCGGACGACGACGCCCTGCTCGATCTCGTGACCAGCGCGAACGTCGCGTGCGGGTTCCACGCGGGGGACCCGACGATCATGCGCACCGTGACGCGAGCCGCCGTCGAGCGGGGCGTGAGCATCGGCGCGCACGTCGCGTACCGCGACCTCGCGGGCTTCGGACGGCGCTTCCTCGCGGTGGCTCCCGCGGAGCTGACGGCGGACGTGGTCTACCAGCTCGGCGCCCTCGACGCGTTCGCGCGCCTGGCCGGCGACCGGGTCCGGTACGTCAAGCCCCACGGCGCGCTCTACAACGCGATCGTCCGGCACGAGGAGCAGGCGCGCGCCGTCGTGGAGGCGGTCGCGGGCTACGACCCGACGCTCCCGGTCGTCGGGATGTCCGGCTCGGCGGTGCTTCGGCTCGCCCGGCAGGCGGGGCTGCCCGTGGTGCACGAGGTCTTCGCCGACCGCGGCTACGCGCCCGACGGGTCGCTCGTGCCCCGGGGGACTCCCGGCGCGGTCCTGCACGACCCGGCCGCGGTCGCCGAGCGGGCGCTGCGCCTCGTGACGGAGGGCGTCGTGGTCGCGTCCGACGGCAGCGAGATCACGGTCGAGGCCGACTCGGTCTGCATCCACTCCGACACCCCGGGCGCGGTCGTGCTCCTGACCGAGGTGCGCCGGACGCTCGAGGCGAGCGGCGTCGTCGTGCAGCGGTTCGGCGGATGAGCAGGCCCACGGACGCCGCACGGCCGACGGGCGGCCGGCGTCCTGGTGGTGACACGGCGCGTGCGGATGCCGGCGGGCCGCCCCGAGGCGACGTCCGGACGGGCACGGCGGGCGCGACCACAGGAGCGACCGTGGGCGGCGCTGGGGACGGGACCGACCGGTTGCCGGTGCGCCCCTACGGCGACCGGGCACTCCTGGTCGACCTGCCCGGGCTCGACGAGGTCCATGCGTTGGCCGCCGCGCTGCGAGCGCTACGTGTGCCGGGGGTCGCGGACGTCGTGCCCGCGGCACGCACGGTGCTCGTGCTGCTCGACGACACGGCGAGCTCCGCCGACCTGGCCCGCGTCGAGGGCGAGGTCCGCACGGCCTGGGCCTCGGTCGCCCGCCGCGGGGGCGCGGAGGGGGGAACGGATCCTGACTCGCGAGCCGGTGCGCCGGGCGCTGCGACGCAGGGGGCGGCGGCCGTCGTCGAGATCCCCGTCGTCTACGACGGGGAGGACCTGGCCGACGTCGCCGCCTGGGCCGGCTTGTCGGTCGCCGAGGTCGTCGCCCGTCACACGGGCCGCGAGTACGTGGTCGCGTTCGGCGGCTTCATGCCGGGCTTCGGGTACCTGACCGAGGTGGACCCGGCCATCGCCGCGCCCCGCCTCGCGACGCCCAGGACGCGGGTTCCCGCGGGGTCGGTCGCGCTCGCGGGAGACCTCACCGCGGTCTACCCGCGGGCGACGCCGGGCGGGTGGCGGCTGCTGGGGCGGACCGACGTGGACCTGTTCGACGTCGACCGGGACCCGCCCGCGCTGCTCACTGCGGGCACCCGGGTCCGGTTTTTCGCGGTCGAGCGGCTGGACGACGACGACCAGGACGGTGGGGCCCGCGGGGACAAGACCGTGGGCGAGGGTGACAGGGCCGCGCGTGACGGCGGGCGCACTCCTGTCGGCGGTGGTGGTGGCGGTGGCGGTGGCGGCGCCGCGGCCGGTGGACCGGGGCGAGCCCGCCAGGACCGGCTCGTGCCCGGTGCACCTGGTGCTCCCGGTGCGGCCGAGCGTGTCGACCGGGGTGCCCCGCGCGAGCCGCGCGGTGTCGAGGTCCTCGCGCCCGGGCTCCTCACGCTGGTCGAGGACGGGGGCCGCCCGGGGTGGGCCGCGGCTGGCGTCGGTCGGTCCGGCGCGGCGGACCAGGGCGCACTCCGTCTGGTGAACCGGCTGCTCGCCAACGACGGCGCCGCAGCCGCGCTCGAGGTGACGCTCGGTGGGCTGGCCGTGCGGTTCCACGAGCGAGCGACGTTCGCTCTCGCAGGCGCGCCCGCGCCCGCGACGCTCGACGGGACCCCGGTCGGGATGCAGGCGCTCCTCGTCGCGCGACCCGGATCGGTGCTGAGGCTGGGCTTCCCCGTCGGTGGAGCGCGCACCTACGTGGGCGTGCGGGGCGGGTTCGAGGCCCCGCCGGTGCTCGGGTCGCGTTCGTACGACGTCCTCGCCGAGCTGGGGCCGGCGCCGTTGCGTGCGGGGGACCTGGTGGCGATCGGGCCGCGACCCTCGGCGCTGCCGGTCGTCGAGGCGGTGCCCTCGCGTCGCGCGTTCCCGACGGGCGGCCCGGTGGGCGTCGCGCTGGACGTCCGCGGGGGACCCCGGCCGGAGTGGTTCGACGACGACGCACTGGCCACGCTGCTCGAGGGGGAGTTCGAGGTCTCGAACGCCAGCAACAGGGTGGGGCTGCGCCTCTCGGGCCCGACGATCCGCCGTCGTCGCGGGGAGCCGGCGAGCGAGGGGCTCGTGCCCGGGGCGATCCAGGTGCCGCCCGACGGGAACCCGGTGCTGTTCCTGCGCGACCACCCGGTCACGGGCGGCTACCCGGTGATCGCGGTCGTCGCCGCGGACGGGCTCGACACCGCGGCGCAGCTCCGACCGGGGGACAGGGTCTCGTTCCGATGGGCGCGAGCGGGGCGCCAGGTCCGGGACGTGGGGCGGGTGGGGACCTAGCCACGGTGGTGTCGAGCGAGCACCGTGCGCGAGGCTCTCCGGGTGTCCGGCGTGGCGACGGAGGGCTGCACCAGGCGGAGTTGACGGAGTCGAGGCGCACCGCGTAATGTTCTGGAAGTCAGCCCGGCAGGGAGGAACAGACACCACTGCGAAGCTCCTCGGAGCCGCCGCGAAGTGGCTGGAACCCCCGGGTGGCCACCCTGAAGATCTCGACGAGGCACTCGTGCGTCGTTGGATGATCTGCTGGGAGGCTGGCTCAGGTAGATCTTCTCCGCCGGAAACGGCGGGTTGAGAAGCCGGAAAGAGTCTGGTAGATTAGAGAAGTTGCCCCGAGTGAAGGCCTGGAAACGGGTTGGAGTCGGTGCGTGTCGGTTGCTTGAGAACTCAACAGTGTGCTTGATAGTTAATGCC
>NZ_JBHXBO010000175.1:0-8784 GCF_042726775.1 Oerskovia sp. NPDC060287 | reverse complement strand
CCCCCTCCCCCGGGGGGGGGGGGGCCGCCGCCGCGTGGTGGGGCGGCGGGGGGCGGGGGCACGCGCTTACCCTGCGCCCCTGAGCTCTCCCCCGCGCGTCGCGCGGTGCGCCCACCCCGCGCCCCCGGCGGCCCGCCCGGAGGTCCCCTTCGCCTCCGGCCGGGCCGCTTCTTCGTGCCCGACGGCGTGCGGCGTCCAGGGCGTGTCGCGCCGCCCGGGCGAGCGGCGCCGTCGTGCGACGATGAGCCCGTGCCCGAGACCTCCGCCGCCCGGCCCGCCTCGACCGGACGCCGGTTCCTCGCGTGGGCGCTGCGCTCGCCGTGGGCCCTGGTCGCGGGCTTCGCGCTCGTGCACGCCTGGCTCGTCTTCGACGCCCTGACCTGGGGGTACCGGATCTCGGGCGACGTGCAGCTGTACCGGGTCTGGGCCCGCGCAGGCTGGGACCGCGGGATCTGGCCCGTGCTCGACTACGACTGGGTCTACCCGGTCGGAGCGTTGGTGCCCATCTCCGCCCCCGGCTTCCTCGGCACGTCGTTCGGGGCGTACTACGCACAGTTCCTCGTGCTGGTCGTCGCGCTGAACGCGGTCGCCCTGTGGTTCCTCGCGCGGCTGCCGGGCCGCGGCCGCGTCGCGGCCTGGTGGTGGCTCGCGTTCCTCGTCGCGCTCGGCCCCATCTTCCTGGGCCGGCTCGACGGCGTCGCCGCGGCCCTCCTGGTGATCACCCTCGCGGTCGCGGTGCGTCGCCCGGCCGTGGCGACCGCGATCGCGACGTTCGGCGCCTGGGTCAAGATCGCCCCCGGGGCCGTGGTCGTCGCGCTCCTCACGACCGCTCGACGTCCGTGGCGCACCGTCGTGCTCCCGGGTGCGGCGGTCAGCGCGGTCGTCGTCGCGCTCGCCCTCGCGGGTGGAGCGGGCAAGCGGGTGCTCGGGGTGTTCGGGACCCAGGACGCGCGCAGCCTCCAGTCGGAGTCGGTGTTCGCGACCCCCTTCAGCGTCCTGCGGCTGTTCGACCCCCGGTTCCGGGTCTGGATGAACCCGGACATCCGTACGCTCGAGATCTACGGCCCCGGCACCGCGGTGACGGGACGGCTGCTCGACGTGCTGCTGCCCGTCGCCGTCCTCGCGATCGCGGCCCTCTCCTGGTGGGCCGTCCGGCGGCGGCCCGAGGTCCGCACCGACGTCTTCCTCCTGTCCGTCACGGCGCTGCTGCTGAGCCTCATCGTCTTCAACAAGGTGGGGTCGCCGCAGTTCGTCGCGTGGATCGGCCCTCCCGTGGCGGTGGCGATCGCGCTCGCCGGGCGGGGTGCCCGCTCGGTCTGGTCGGCGCCCGCTCTCGCGGTCCTGGGCACCGCCGGGCTGACCCAGCTCCTCTACCCGGTCGCGTACGACCAGTTCATGGTCGGCGAGCCCTGGATCGTCCTGGTCGCGGCCGTGCGGAACGTCGCGCTCGTGATCCTGCTGGTCGGGGCCGTGGTCCAGCTCGTGCGGCTGGGCCGGGGCGCGCGGCACCCTGCGCCCGGCCGCGCACAGCCCGTCACCTGACGTCACGCAGCGCGGCCCGTCGCACACGACGGAGCACCGCGTCGGCTTCCCGCGGGGCACGACGCGAGGCGCCCGCGAACAAGGCGGCCACCACGAGCACGTCCTCCCGTCGAGCGGTCCGCGTCCCTCCGCCCTCGGGCCAGAGGTCCGGCCGGAGCATCGACATCTCGGCACGCAGGGCAGGCGAGGCGGACCCGGAATCGACCTCGAGCCCGGCGAGGACCATCAGGTTCGCCAGCAGGTCGATCGTCACGTGCAGCACGGCCTCGACGAGGTCGTCGCTCGTGGTGCGCACGAGGTAGGTCGCGTCGTCGTCCCGACCCTCGCGGGCCGCCGCGGCGACCGCCGCCCCCACCTGTCGGGCCTCGGGTTCGCACGTCATCTGCCAGGCGTATCGATGGATCTCCGGGGCGCTCCGGGCCGCGGCGCGCAGCTCGCGCAGCCGAGCGGCCACGAGGTGAGGGTCCTCGCGTCGGATCGCAGCGGCGACCAGCGAGCTCGCGAGCTGGAACGCGGCACGCGCCGCCTGCGCACCGAGGTCCTGCGACCGCAGGGACGTGGGCGCTCCGGCGAAGCCGTTGACCAGCGCGTCGACCGCGACCCTCGTCGAGAGGGCGTCCACGACGGCCGGCCGGTCGCGGGGCAGCACCTGGTTCCAGCTGATCATGAACTCGAGGTGCCCCTTCGTGGCGGCCTCGACGAGGTCGATCGCCACCTTGTCGGCCCTGGTCCGGCGTTCGACGGCGCCTTCCCCGCTCGTTCCGCGTCCCATCGTTCCTCCTGTGCTCCCGTGCTCCTGCGCTCCCGTGGCGCCTTCCGTCTCCAGCGTGCGCGGGGCTCCGGTCGCGCGCGTCGCTCGCGAGGACCAGACCCGCCCGGGGTATCTGCTGCGTCTGCGGCAGGTGGCTGCCACGGACACAGACGGGCCTACTTGATAATGAGAGCGGTTCTCATTCTCTGCTACGGTGTGCGAGTTCGGTGCTCCCTGCGCCGGGCTGCATCGCACCTACCGGAAGGACGGTGGGACCCGCCGGGGTCCCGTGACGCCATGACCAGCACCAGACACCGCCACCTCGCCCTGGGGATCGCCCTCGCCCTGCCCGCCGCCGTGCTCGCCGGCTGCGCTGCGGGCGAGGCCTCCCCCGCCGCGTCCTCCGACGCGTCCGAGCACGACCACGACCACGACGAGCACGAGGAGGGCGGCCACGGCACCGAGGCCGCGACCGACACCCCGCGCGTCGCCCTGACCTACGACGGCGGGATCGTCGTCCTCGACGGCACGAGCCTCGAGCAGGTCGCCGACCTCCCGCTCGACGGCTTCGCGCGCCTCAACCCCGCCGGGGACGAGCGCCACGTGATCGTCTCTGCGGGCGACGCGTTCCGGGTCCTCGACCTCGGCACGTGGGGCGAGCCGCACGGCAACCACTCGCACTTCTACACGTCCGACCCGGCCTTCACGACGACCGAGTTCGCGGCGAACCACCCCGGGCACGTGGTCCGCCACGCGGGCCGCACGGTCCTGTTCAACGACGGCTCAGGACTCGTCGAGTCGTTCGACCCGCACGACCTCGCGGACGGCGAGCCCGAGACCACGACGTACACGACCCCCTCGCCGCACCACGGCGTCGCGGTCGAGCTCGAGAACGGCGACCTGCTGGTCACCGACGGCACCGAGGACTCGCGGTCGAGCGTCGTGGTCCTCGACAGCGCCCGCCACGAGATCGCCCGCACCGACGCGTGCCCGGGCGTGCACGGCGAGGCCGTCGCGGCCGACGAGGCCGTGGTCGTGGGCTGCGAGGACGGCGTGGTCGTCTACGCGGGCGGCGAGCTGACCAAGGTCGCGTCGCCCGACGCCTACGGCCGCATCGGCAACCAGGCCGGCTCCGACGAGTCCCCCGTGGTCCTGGGCGACTACAAGTCCGACCCCGACGCCGAGCTCGAGCGCCCCACCCGCATCTCGCTCGTCGACACCGCGAGCAAGCAGATCACCGTGGTCGACACGGGCGCGAGCTACACGTTCCGCTCGCTCGGCCGCGGCCCGCACGGCGAGGCCCTCGTCCTGGGGACCGACGGGTCGCTGCGCGTCATCGACCCCGCCTCGGGGGCGATCACCAGCACGATCGCCGTGATCGACGCGTGGACCGAGCCCGACGACTGGCAGGCCCCGCGCCCCACGCTGTTCGTGCTCGACCACACGGCCTACGTGACCGACCCCGCCACGAAGGCCGTGCACGCGGTCGACATCGAGTCGGGCGAGGTCTACGCGAGCACCACGCTCGACGTGGTCCCCAACGAGCTGACGGGAGTCTCGGGCCTCCCCGGGTGACCTCCTGCCCGACGGCGTCACGCGCCCCGGGCGACCACCTCACCTCGCGAGGCGGTCGCCCGGGGCGCGCTGCGCCGTCGCGCCTCTCCGCGGCGAGCGAGAACCTCCGCGCATGGCACCCCTTGCCCTTCGGCCGTACCGTCGAGGCATGCCCGACCCAGCCGACCGTCGAGGAGTGCCCGTGAAGAGCTCAGGCAAGGCCGAGGCGCCCAAGCGCCCCCCGGGCAGCCCGATGCTGATCGTGCTGATGATCATCGTGGTCCTCCCCTCCGTGCTGCTCGCCGATGCCTGGGGGGCCGGACCGGTCGGGATCATCGGCGGCCTGACGGGCATGTTCGCGCTGGTGGCCTTCATGGGCGGTCCGCTCCGTGCCGACCTCCGCATCGCTGCGGTGATGGGCCCGCTGCTGATCTTCGCCGCAGCCGTCCCACGACTGGTGGCCGAGACCTCGCGCCCCGCGGCGATCGCTCTCGTCGTGGTGCTCGTGTTCGTGGCCGCGCTCCTCCCCCTGCTCGGCCCACGCTTCGGCAACGCGGGGATGGGGCTCGGGATGACCACGGTGTTCGGCTACGGCTACGCACCGATGGGTGGGGCCGATCATCGGCAGGTGATCGCGGCGGCCGTCGCGGGGGTCGCCGTGGCGCTCGTCCTACGCATCCTGATGGGGATCTCGGACCCTTCCAAGCAGACCCGCGAGCAGGTCGCCGCGGTGCTCGTCGCCGACGATCCGAGCGCCGCCACCGCCACCGCGTTCAGCACCTGGCTCAGCGACGGCAGGCAGCGCTGGCTCGCGGACGCGCTCGAGGGGGCCTCGCGCTTCCGCCTGGCCCTGCACACGGCAGACCTCCTGGCGGCAGGCAGCCCCGACGACCCGGCACTCCGCGACCGGGCTCACGGGCTGGCCGAGGCGATGAAGGCCAAGCCCCGGCGGAACGAGACCGTCAAGGCACCGCTGCCGGCGCCGGCGGTCACCGAGGCCCCCTTCACCGAGGCCTCGCGCGCCCTGGACTCCGTCGAGCAGGCGATCCAGGAGCGCGACACCACCACGGTCACGCTCGATCGGGACCGGCGCCACCAGCTCCAGGACGCGGTGCTGCACCCCGCGGCCCGGCTGCAGTCCATCCAGGTCCGGCACGCGTTCCGCACAGCGCTCGCCGTGCTGCTGATGCTGCTGATCACGTCCGGCCTGGAACGGGGCGACCCCTTGGTCTCCACCGCGCTGCTGACCACGTTCAGCATCCTCCAGGCCAGCTGGAGCGGCACCGTGGCCAAGACGAGGAACAAGATCATCGGTCTGGTCTCCGGCTCGCTCACGGTCGCGGTGGTCCTGCTGGTCGTCCCGTCGCGCTACCTCACCCTGGTCGCGGTCGTCGCCCTGTGCCTGGGGCTGTGGTACATCGTCACCCGGCCGGCGCTGGGCGGCGCCTTCATGGTCGTCGTCAGCGTCGGCTTCAACTCCGTGACCCGTGACCTGAACGCGGTCGACCTCCTGGCGCAGTACGTGGGGCTCACCCTGAGCGCGGTGCTGGTCGGGGTGGTCCTCGGCTTCGTCGTGATCCCAGGCTTCCGGCCCCCACCTCTGCGACGACGTATCGAGACCGCGACCCAGGCCACCGCGACCGCGCTCCGCGCCTCGTCGGGAAGGACCGGTCCACAGCAGCCGGAGGAGGTCGCCCTGCTCCGGGACGCCGTGCGCCTGCAGGACGAGCTGGTGCCCGACCGCGACCAGCTCGACGACAAGCAGCTCGCCGAGCTCGACACGCTGCGCAACGGGTTGCGCGACCTGACCGTCCTGGCCGACGCAGCACAGCTGAACCCCGGCGAGCTCGACCAGGTCCTCCAGGCCTTGAGCCCCGACGACCCGACGGGCGGGAACGAGCCCGACGGCACGGCCCCCGAGAGCCCGGACGCACCGTCCTCGACCCTGTGGGACCTGGCCCAGCAAGCCGGCTCGGCCGAGCGGTACCTGCTGCGAACGCTGCCGGTCCACGCCTGAGCCGGCTCGCACGGTCTCGCCTCAGGACCGGGCGAGCGCCTCCGCGAGGCGGTCGAGCAGCTCCACCTGTCCCGCGACCAGGAGCTCGCGCGCTCGCGTGAGCGGCACCCACGCGACCCGGTCGAGCTCCGGGAAGGTCGCCGTCCGACCGGAGCGTGGCGGCCACTCCATCTCGAACGTGTTGCTCGTCGCGGTGCTCGCGTCGAAGTCGGCGCGGCGCGCCCAGGCACGCACGGTCTTGCCCGCGCGCTGCCTGATCTGTCCCAGGTCGATCTCCGGCCCGTCGGGCGGTGCGGACCCGAGCTCCTCGGTGAACTCACGGACCGCCGCGGCGTGCGGGTCCTCGTCGGGATCGTGCTCACCCTTGGGGATGGTCCAGGCGCGCTCGTCCTTGCGCGCCCACAGCGGACCGCCCATGTGCCCGACGAGCACCTCGACCTCTCCCCCGTCACCGACCCGGTGCAGGAGGAGCCCCGCGCTGCTCACCACGACCCACGCCCTACGAGACCGGGGGACGCGCCTGGAGCTCGGCCAGGACCGCCGGGTCCTGGACGTTCATCCACGCGATGACGTCCTGGTACGTGGCGCAGATGGTCTCGGGCTTGCCGCACGCCTCGAGCATGAAGTCCTTGGCCGCCGGGTTGAACGCGTTGCCGCTCCACTGGTTGAAGTGGTTCGCCACGAGGACCGGCGCGCGGTTGCCGTTGAAGGCGACGTCGTACATGTGCCGGTACGTCTCGAGCACCGCGGCGCGGATCTCCGGGGCCCGCTCGGGCTGGTTCTGCGCCTTGTTGAACTTGTACCAGAAGTTGTAGTCCATGGCCATGACGTTGCCGAGCGTCGGGGAGCTCGTGGTCTGCATCCGGAACTCCCACACGCCGTACTCCTGCTTGGGCCACGCGATGCCGCTGCCCGGGATCGAGGAGTCGTACGTCTGCCCGTGCGCGGCCCACGCCGGAGCGATCTGGTCCCAGTTGCCCTCGAGGCACGGCGTCCGACCGCCCGTGACCTCGGAGGCCGGGATCTCGAGCGGGGGTGCGTCCTGGAGGCCGTTGATCTCCTGCCAGCCGTTCCAGAACCCGAAGAACTGGTCGAGCTCGCTGTTCCAGTCGGCCGTGGTCCAGTCCCCGCCACCGGGCGGGTTGTCCGCGCAGAAGTGCCCGTTGTAGTGCGTCCCGATCTCGTGCCCCTCGAGGTAGGCCGCGTTGAGGTCGCCCACGAGCGTCGTGACCGTGGCCGCGTCCCCGCCGAAGCCCACCGACGCCTTGCCCTGCGCGTGCCCGGGTCCCGTGTAGGCGTCGCGGTGCTCGTCCGTGAGCAGGTAGATGCCCGTGAGGAAGCCCGTGAACCGGGCGTCGACCTGGGCAGCCGCCTCACGGAACTCGGTCCACCGGTCGTGCCACCCCGCGCCGTCGAACGAGAAGATGATGAACTGCGGCGGGATCTCCCCGGGTGCGAGCTTCGTCAGCGGGACGTTCGACGCCGCGCGCGTCGGCGTGGGGGTGGGCGTGGGGGTCGGCTTCTCCGGGGTGGGTTCCTCGGACGGTGACGTGTCGCCGGTGGGGCGCTCCGCCGTCGGGCCCGGTTCCGTGGGCCCCGGTGATCCCGTGCACCCGGCGACCAGCGCCAGTGCCGCGAGCACCGCCCCCGCGCCGAACGCCGCCCGGCGCACCGTACCGACAGGACGAGCAGAACGCAGTGACACGAAGAGTCCTTCCGAGCGTGGGCCGTCCCACCACGCTAGGGGAGGACGTGCCGCCGCGCTCGGCCTGAGCGGGTGAGTCTGCTCAGGGCTCCGGGACGTCCTCGAAGACGCTCCCCGGGTTGCGCATGAGCGACGCGCGGTCGAGCGGCCACACCTTGGCGACCGCAGTACCGACGACGTTGTCGATCGGTACGAAACCCTGCCCGGGCTTGTCCGTGTTGTAGCGCGAGTCACCCGAGTTCTGCCGGTTGTCCCCCAGGACGAACAGCGAGTCCTCGGGCACGACCACGTCGAACTCGAGCTCGCTGGGGATCGAGCCGGGCTTGATGTAGGTCTCGTCGATCGCGACCCCGTTGACCGAGACGCGGCCCTGCGCGTCGCAGCACGTCACGTGGTCCCCGGGCAGCCCGATGACCCGCTTGATGAGGTGCTCGCCCGCGTCCACCGGACGGATGCCGATGAACGTCAGGAACGTCTCACCGGCCTTGACCAGGCCCGTCGACTCCTGCTGCGGCTGGCTCGCGAGCCAGCCGCCCGGGTCCTTGAAGACCACCACGTCGCCACGGTGGATGTCGAGGAAGCGAGGGACGAACCGCGAGGCCAGGACCCTGTCGTCCTTGATGAGGGTGTTCTCCATCGACTCGCTCGGGATGACGAACGGCTGGACCACGAACGTCTTGATGAGGAACGAGATGACCAGGGCCGCGACGACGATCACGCCGACCTCGCGCGCGAACGACCAGCGCCGCCTGGACCTCACGGCTGCGCCGGGCGCCGGGGCCCCCGCCGAGCCGTCGCCGGGCTCGCCGCGGGGTGCCTGCCCCTCGGGGAAGACCGACTCGACGTCGGGCGCGCCGGGGAAGGCGCCCGACGGTCTCGGCTGGTCGTCTGGGCGCTCGGCGTCGTTCGAAGTCACGGGGACACTCTTTCACCAATGGGGCTGGGGGGCCGGTCGGGTCTCGGCGGGGTGAGTCCGGGCGGTGGCCGGGGAGGTGGGGTGTGTTGTTCGCGCAGCCACCACAATTGTGGTGACTGCACGAACAACCCAACCTCCCCCTGGAGACGGACAGGGCGCGAGCGTCCCGCACGCGCCGCCACGACCCGCAGCAGGTGGCGCGAGATCGCGGGCCAGGCCGGCACAACGACGAAGGGTCCCGACCACAGGTCGGGACCCATCGTACATGCGGTAGCGGTGAGTTTCGAACTCACGGTGGA
>NZ_JBHXBO010000174.1:0-8795 GCF_042726775.1 Oerskovia sp. NPDC060287 | reverse complement strand
TACTGCCCTGGAGACGGGGTGGGAGAGTAGGTCGCCGCCGGACAACCATTCACCAAAGGCCCACCCCACACGGGGTGGGCCTTTGGCATACCCCCAAACAACCGGCCCGCCAGGCCAGCACCACACCACCACCACACGGCCGGCCCACCAGAACCCAGCCCCGGAGCACCCCGTGCCCGGGGCACTTCCATGCCCTGACGACCACGGCGACCGTCCCGCGGGGCGGCGCGTTCGGGGGCGTCCGCCCCGCTAGCCTGACGAGATGGGAGCGCGAGGGATCTACGTCGAGGTGACGATCTCGGCTCCGCTCGACGTCGTCTGGTCCCTCACGCAGGACCCCGAGCAGCACGTGCGTTGGGACGTGCGGTTCTCCCGGATCGTCCCGACCGAGCCGACCGGAACCGGGGCTACCCGGTTCACGTACACACGCCGCCTGCCGCTCCGCACGGTCGCCGGCGACGGCGTGAGCATCGGCGACACCAGCGGGCGGGAGGGCTCCCGCACCTCGGCCCTGCGGTTCGCGACGTCGGACCCCTTGTCACCGATCCGTTCCGGCCGCGGCTACTGGCGCTACGTGCCGGCCGGGGACGGCGTCCGCTTCGTCACGGGTTACGACTACGTCCCCGGCTGGGGGCGGCTCCTGGACCGTGTCGCACGACCCGCTCTGGGCTGGGCCACGGCGTGGAGCTTCGATCGCCTGCGCATCTGGGCAGAGCGCGACGAGCCGCCCGAGCGCTGGCCGCTGCGCAGCGTCCTGTGGCTCTGGCGGCCCGAGCGACCGCGCGCAGGGCGCTGCCGCCGTGCTCCGGCTCGTGGCCGGCGCCGGGACGACCACCTGCGCGACGCACCAGCGACGCTCGCGTCCCTCCCCGCACCGAGGAGCGCACCATGACGTCGATCTTCCAGAAGGCCATGGGCCCCGACTTCGCGCGGCTGCACCCCATGCTGCAGCGCCGGTTCTCGGTCGGGCTCGACAGCGGCGAGGCGTGCACCGGTCGCGGCGTGATGTCCGAGGTCCGTCGTGGACCGTGGTGGACCGTACCCTTCCTCCAGCTCGGCCGGCTCCGCAACATCCTCGTGCCCGACACGGGCACAGACGTGCCGTTCACGATCGAGAACTACCCGTACCTGGACCCGCTCGGGCGGGAGACGGTGACGTTCGTCCGGGAGTACGAGATCCGGGGCAGGCGACGACGGTTCGACGCCACGATGGTCCTGGTGGGTGACCAGGTCGTCGACTACCTCGGCACCCACCAGCACCTGGCCGTCGACCTCGACCTCCGTGCGGACGAGCGCGGTGGCCTGGTGCTGACGTCCGACGCCCAACGGTTTCACGAGGGGCCGGTCGGGTTCCGGTTCCCCCTGCTGCTGAGCGGTCGCGCGCACCTCCACGAGTGGTATGACGAGGCCGACGCGGTGTTCCGGGTCGACCTCGAGGTCACCAACGAACGGCTCGGGTTCCTCTTCGGGTACCGCGGCTCGTTCACGTGCGGGTGGACCCCCGCGCGCGACGCGCCCGACCGCCTCAAGCCCCGTCGGCACGAGCAGCGGACCTGACGCCCCCGCCCACGTGGTGCGACCGCCACGGTGCGCCGGACGCCCCCGTGACCGCCGTCGTCGGGCACTAGACTGACGACCATGTCCACCATCTCCCGTGATGAGGTCGCGCGCGTCGCCGTGCTGGCCCGCATCGACCTCCGGCCCGAGGAGCTCGACCGCCTCGCCGGCGAGCTCGACGTCATCGTCGATGCGATCGCCCAGGTGAGCGAGGTCGCCACTCCTGACGTCCCCGCCACGAGCCACCCGCTCCCGCTGACCAACGTCTTCCGAGACGACGTCCCCGTGCCGCCGCTGCCCGTCGAGGACGTCCTCGCCGCAGCACCGGCCAGCGAAGACGGACGCTTCAGCGTCCCGCAGATCCTCGGGGAGGAATGATGACGAACGACCTGACGCGGCTGAGTGCCGCGGACCTCGCCGCGCACCTGGTCTCCGGCGAGGTGAGCAGCGTCGAGGCGACGCAGGCGCACCTCGACCGCATCGGTGACGTCGACACCGCGGTCCACGCGTTCCTGCACGTGAGCACCGAGGACGCCCTCGCGACGGCCCGCGACATCGACTCGCGCCGCGCCGCAGGCGAGGACCTGCACCCCCTCGCGGGCGTGCCCATCGCGGTGAAGGACGTCGTCGTCACCAAGGGCCTGCCCACGACGGCCGGCTCCAAGATCCTCGAGGGCTGGATCCCTCCCTACGACGCGACGCTCGTCGAGCGCATCCGCGCCGCGGGCCTGCCGATCCTCGGCAAGACCAACATGGACGAGTTCGCCATGGGCTCCTCGACGGAGCACTCGGCGTACGGCAACACCCACAACCCGTGGGACCTCGACCGCATCCCCGGCGGCTCGGGCGGTGGCTCGGCCGCGGCCGTCGCCGCCTACGAGGCGCCCCTCGCGATCGGCACCGACACGGGCGGCTCGATCCGTCAGCCCGGCGCCGTGACCGGCACGGTCGGCGTCAAGCCCACCTACGGCGGCGTGTCCCGCTACGGCCTCATCGCCATGGCGTCCTCGCTCGACCAGGCAGGCCCCGTCACGCGGACCGTCCTCGACTCGGCGCTCCTGCACGAGCTCATCGGCGGCCACGACCCCCGCGACTCGACCTCGATCAACGAGGACCTGCCGCTGCTCGTCGACGCGGCCCGCCAGGGTGCGATCGGCGACCTGCGCGGCCTGCGCGTCGGCGTGGTCTCCGAGCTCTCGGGCGAGGGCTACCAGGAGGGCGTGAGCGCACGCTTCGCGGAGTCGCTCGACCTGCTGCGCTCGCTCGGCGCCGAGATCATCGAGGTCTCGTGCCCGCACTTCAAGTACGCGCTCGGCGCCTACTACCTGATCATGCCGAGCGAGGCGTCCAGCAACCTCGCCAAGTTCGACGGCATGCGCTTCGGCCTGCGCGTCGAGCCGGAGGACGGTCCCGTCACGGCCGAGCGCGTCATGTCCGCGACCCGCGGCCAGGGCTTCGGCGACGAGGTCAAGCGCCGCATCATCCTCGGCACGTACGCACTGTCGGCGGGCTACTACGACGCCTACTACGGCAGCGCGCAGAAGGTCCGCACGCTCATCCAGCGCGACTTCGACGCGGCGTTCGCCCAGGCCGACGTCCTGGTCTCCCCGACGGCCCCCACCACGGCGTTCAAGTTCGGCGAGAAGCTCGACGACCCGCTCGCGATGTACCTCAACGACGTCGCGACGATCCCCGCGAACCTCGCGGGCGTCCCGGGCATGTCGCTGCCGAACGGTCTCTCGGACGACGGCCTGCCCGTCGGCTTCCAGATCCTCGCGCCGGCCAAGGCCGACGACCGTCTGTACCGCGTGGGCGCCGCTCTCGAGGCCGCCCTGGAGAACACGTGGGGCGGGCCGCTGCTGGCCAAGGCCCCGGAGCTGGAGGTCGCGCGATGAGCGCACACGCAACCGTGGACCTGGTCGACTACGACGAGGCCGTCCGCCGCTACGACCCGGTCATCGGCATCGAGGTGCACGTCGAGCTCGGCACCAAGACCAAGATGTTCTGCGCGGCCGAGGTCGAGTTCGGCGGCGAGCCCAACACGCAGGTGACCCCGGTGAGCCTCGGGCTGCCCGGCGCGCTGCCCGTGGTCAACGGCAAGGCCGTCGAGTACGCGATCAAGATCGGGCTCGCGCTCAACTGCCAGATCGCCGAGTCCTGCCGCTTCGCCCGGAAGAACTACTTCTACCCGGACGTGCCCAAGAACTTCCAGACGTCGCAGTACGACGAGCCCATCGCGTTCGACGGCTACCTGGACGTCGAGCTCGAGGACGGCACGATCTTCCGCGTCGACATCGAGCGTGCGCACATGGAGGAGGACGCGGGCAAGAACACCCACGTCGGCGGGGCGACCGGGCGCATCCACGGTGCCGAGTACTCGCTCGTCGACTACAACCGTGCGGGCATCCCGCTCGTGGAGATCGTCACGCGCCCCATCACGGGTGCGGGGGAGCGCGCCCCGGAGGTCGCTCGCGCGTACGTCCAGACGCTGCGCGACATCTTCCGTGCGCTCGACGTGTCCGAGGCACGCATGGAGCGCGGCAACGTCCGCGCCGACGTGAACCTCTCCCTGCGCGCGACCCCCGAGTCGCCGCTCGGCACGCGGACCGAGACCAAGAACGTGAACTCGTTCCGCTCGATCGAGCGCGCGGTCCGCTACGAGGTCTCGCGTCAGGCCGCCGTCCTCGACGAGGGCGGCACGGTCATCCAGGAGACGCGTCACTGGCACGAGGACACCTCGGTCACGACGGCCGGTCGCGTGAAGTCCGACGCCGAGGACTACCGCTACTTCCCGGAGCCGGACCTGGTGCCCGTCGCACCGAGCCGTGACTGGGTCGAGCAGATCCGCGCCACGCTGCCCGAGCTCCCCGTCGCGCGCCGCAACCGCCTCCAGGGCGAGTGGGGCTACGCGGATGCCGAGATGCGGGACGTCGTTAACGCGGGCGCTCTCGACCTCATCGAGGCGACCGTCGCGGCCGGTGCGAGCCCCGCGGCCGCACGCAAGTGGTGGATGGGTGAGCTCGCCCGCTACGCCAAGACGAGCGACACCGAGATCGCCGAGATCGCGGTCACGCCCGCGCAGATCGCCCAGCTCCAGGCGCTCGTCGACTCGGGCCGGATCAACGACAAGCTGGCTCGTCAGGTCCTCGAGGGCGTCCTCGCGGGCGAGGGCGACCCGGAGGCCGTGGTGGTCGCACGCGGGCTCGAGGTCGTCTCGGACGACGGCGCGCTCCTCGAGGCGATCGACGCCGCCCTCGCGGCCCAGCCCGACATCGTCGAGAAGGTTCGCTCGGGCAACATGGGGCCCATCGGTGCGATCATCGGAGCGGTCATGAAGGCCACCAAGGGCCAGGCCGACGCCGGGCGCGTCCGCGAGCTGGTCATCGAGCGGATCGGTTGATCCGTGCCCCGAAGCACCACGGAGGTGGTCGCGTGACACGCGGACCCGAGCTCTACGGCGAGATGATGCGGCTGCGACCCATCGAGGCTCGCGACGCCGAGCGCATGTGGGAGTCCGTGCAGGACCCGGAGTCCAACCGGCTCACGGGGACCACGGCCGAGTTCACGCGCGAGCAGATCGACGAGTGGGCTGCCACGATCAGCGACCGCGAGGGCCGCTACGACTGGGCCATCACCTCGCCGGCCAAGCGGGACGGCCAGCTCGTGAGCGACGAGATGTTCGGCGAGATCGTGCTCAACGACATCGATGAGCACGCGCTCTCGGCCAACCTTCGCCTGGCCCTGCTCCCCAACTACCGGGGGCGCGGCTACGGTCGCGAGGCGATCTTCGAGGTCCTGCGCTTCGCGTTCGACCACCCCGAGGGTCCGCACCTGCACCGCGTGAGCCTCGACGTGCTCAGCATCAACCCGCGGGCTCGCATGCTCTACGAGTCGCTGGGCTTCCGCGAGGAGGGCCGGCTCCGCGACGCGTTCCGGGACGGCGACGGCTGGGCCGACGCGATCGTCATGAGCATCCTCGAGGACGAGTTCCGCGCGGGGCTCTGAGCACGACCACAACGCCGGGCTGGACACCAGGACGAGCGTGACCTCCGGGTCACGCTCGTCCTGTCGTGTCCGGGGCTGTCAGCGTCGCGCGCGCTCGAAGTCCTCGAGCGACACCTTGCGCTCGACCGCGTGGTCCACGATGCGCTCGGGATACCCGGGAGCACCACCGGGGAGCTTCCACGGCTCGTGCACGGCCTTGCCGGTGATGCCGCGCAGCTCGGGCACCCACTCGCGCACGTAGGCGCCGTCGGGGTCGAACTTCAGGCCCTGCGTGACCGGGTTGAAGATCCGGAAGTACGGCGCGGCGTCGCGCCCGGTCCCCGCGACCCACTGCCAGTTGAGCTGGTTCTGCGACACGTCGCCGTCGACCAGGTGGGCCATGAAGTGCTCGGCCCCGCGCTGCCAGCGCACGTGCAGGTCCTTGACGAGGAACGACGCGACGAGCATCCGGACGCGGTTGTGCATCCACCCGGTGCCGAGGAGCTGGCGCATCCCGGCGTCGACCATCGGGTAGCCCGTGCGGCCCTCGCGCCACGCGCCGAGCAGCGCGTCCTCGGTGGCTCCGCCGGCCCACGCGTCCTCGGGGACCACGGCCCGCAGCGAGCGCCGAGCAGCGCCAGGGTGGTGGAACAGGACGTCGGCGTGGAACTCGCGCCACGCGAGCTCCGAGCGGTAGGTCGCGGCGGACTCCTCGGGCACCGCGCCCGAGCGGACGGCCGACGCGAGGTCCGCGAGCAGCGTCCGCGGGTGGATCTCGCCCCACTTGAGCGCGGGAGACAGGTACGAGGTCCCCGCGAGGTCGGGGCGGTCGCGGTCGGTCGGGTAGTCGGCCAGGCCGTCGGCCAGGAACGCGCGCCAGCGGTCGATCGCCGCCGCTTCGCCTGCGGCCGGCAGCCGCGTCTGGACGTCCGGTGCGTCCGGGAGACCGTCGGACGTGAGCGTGGCCCACGCGACGTCGTCGGGCAGGGGAGCGGGGGCGCGCCAGCCGTGCTCGAGCCACGCCGTCCGGAACGGCGTGAAGACCTGGAAGGGCGTCCCACCACGCGTGCGGACGCGCCCGGGCGCGACCGCGTAGGGCGAACCCGTCCGCTGCAACCGCACGCCGTGCTGGGCGAGCAGCGCCTCGACCTCGTCGTCGCGGCGACGCCCGTAGGGCTCGTAGCTCGCGGCCACGTGCGCGGACCGCGCGCCGACCTCAGCGCAGACCGCGGGCACGACCGTGCGCGGGTCGCCGTGGCGCACCACGAGCCGGCCGCCGGTCGAGGCGTCGAGCTCGTGCAGGCTGCGGGCCAGGTACGCCTGCCGCACGGGTCCGGCCGACGCCCAGAGCGCGGGGTCCAGGACGTAGAGCCCGACGACGTCGCTCCCCGTCGCGCGCGCCTCGCCCTCGGCCTCGCCCAGGGCCGGGTTGTCGGCCAGGCGCAGGTCGCGGCGGAACCACAGGACGGTCGGTGCGGGGGAGGGCATCCGCCCACGCTAGCCGGGGCCAGGCGCTGCGTGCACACGGGCCGCCACCAGTCGCCACGACCACCTGCCGGTGGCAGCATCGATCCATGAGCGGCAACGACGAGCGGCCCGTCCAGCCCGACCTCCCGGACCCCCGGCTCGAGGCCGAGGCAGCCCCTGCCGCCGGCCGGGTCCCGCGCGACCACGCGTTCTTCGGCCACCCGATCGGGCTGATGACCCTGTTCACCACCGAGCTGTGGGAACGGTTCAGCTACTACGGGATGCGCGCGATCCTGCTCTTCTACCTGACGGACTCGATCGCCGACGGCGGCCTGGCCCTCGACGAGGTGACGGGGCTCGCCCTGGTCTCGATCTACGGCACGGGCGTCTACCTGCTGTCGGTCGTCGGCGGCTGGCTCGCGGACCGGGTCATCGGTTCGCGGCGCTCGGTCCTGTACGGCGGGATCGTCATCGCGGCGGGGCACGTCTCGCTGACGATCCCGGGGGCGGGCTTCTCGATGTTCGGCATCGCGCTCGTGGCGCTCGGCACGGGGCTGCTCAAGCCCAACGTGTCCTCGATGGTGGGCGAACTGTACACGCGCGACGACCCGCGCCGCGACTCGGCCTTCTCGATCTTCTACATGGGCATCAACCTCGGCTCGCTCCTGTCGCCGATCATCGTCGGGTTCGTCAACAGGCAGTGGGGGTACCACGCGGGCTTCGCGGTCGCAGCGGTCGGCATGGCGATCGCCCTCGTGTTCTTCGTCGCGGGGCGCAAGTACCTGGGGGGCGCGGGGGACTCGGTGCCCAACCCCCTCACGCGCGAGGAGTACCCGAAGCTCGTCCGGATCGGGCTCTTCATCCTCGCGGGGCTCGTGGTCGCGGCGCTCATCGCCTGGGCCGTGTCGGGGACGTTCGGCATCTCGACGTTCATCGACACGCTGTCCTACGTCGCGTTCGCGGCGCCCATCGCCTACTTCCTGGTGATGTTCCGCTCGCCCAAGGTCACGGCCCCCGAGCGCTCGCGGCTCACGGCGTACATCCCGCTGTTCGTCGCGGCCATGCTGTTCTTCATGATCTTCGAGCAGGCGGCCACGACGCTGTCGAGCTTCGCGAAGAACCGCACCGAGCTCTCGTTCTTCGGCATCGCGATCGAGCCCGCGTTCTTCCAGTCCGTGAACCCGTTCTCGATCGTGGTCCTGGCGCCGGTGTTCGCGTGGATCTGGGTCAAGACCAAGGACCGCCCGCCGACGGCCGTGAAGTTCGCGATGGGCCTGACGCTCGCGGCGCTCTCGTTCGTGTGGCTCTCGGCCGCGTCGGCGATCTTCGCGGACGAGAAGGCCCCGGCCTGGGTCCTGGTCTCGGTGTACGTCATCCAGACGCTCGGCGAGCTGTGCCTGTCCCCGGTGGGGCTGGCCGCGACGACGCTGCTCGCGCCCAAGGCGTTCCGCAGCCAGGCCATGGCGCTGTGGTTCCTGGCCCCCGCGGCGGGGCAGGCGATCACGGCCCAGATCGTCCAGGTCACGCAGGGGGCGTCCGACACCGCGTACTTCGGGGTCGTCGGCGCGATCACCATGGCGTTCGCGCTCGTCCTGTTCGCGCTCGCCCCGTGGGTCACGCGACACATCCGGCACGCGGACGCGCAGGAGGCGGCGGCACCCGCGCACTAGCGGGTGACGGTGCGGGACGGCTGCCCGGCGGGGACGTCCGGGAACTGACGGTGCCGCACGCCCGACGGCGCCACGCGCGCGGGTGCGTCGCTGCACCCGGGCGCGTGGCGCCGTCGG
>NZ_JBHXBO010000173.1:0-8880 GCF_042726775.1 Oerskovia sp. NPDC060287 | reverse complement strand
TCCTCGCCGTCGATGATCTGCTGGACCATGGTGGCGACCTGGTCACCGAGCGTGCGGGTGTCCTTCCAGACCGTCATGGCCTGCTTGCCCGCGAGCATGTTCTTGACGTTGGCCTCGTCGGCGTCCTGACCCGTGACGAGCGGCCAGGCGTCGCCCGGCGTGTAGCCGCCACCCTCGAGCGCCTGCTCGATGCCGAGCGCGAGCGAGTCGTTGGGCGACAGGACGACGTCGACCTTCTTGTCGGTGTAGAACGAGTTGAGCCGGTTCTCCATCTCGGACTGGGCCTTGGCGGACTCCCAGCCCTGGATGCCGATCGTGGTCCAGTCGTCGACCGTGGCGGGCGCCTTGCCCGAGGGCACGACGAGCTGGCCCTTCTCGACGTAGGGGCTCAGGACGTCCCAGGCTCCCTTGAAGAAGAAGCGGGCGTTGTTGTCGTCGGGCGACCCGGCGAAGGGCTCGAGGTTGAAGGGGCCGGCACCGCCGGCCAGGCCGAGCTGCTCGACGATGAACTCGCCCTGGAGCGTGCCGACCTTCTCGTTGTCGAACGTCGCGTAGTAGTCGACGTGCTCGGAGTCGTTGATCAGACGGTCGTAGGCGATGACCGGGATCTCCTCCTTGGCCGCCGCGTCGAGGACCGGGCCCAGGGCCGTGCCGTCGATCGAGGCGATGACGAGGACGTCGGCCCCCTGGTTGATCATGTTCTGCAGCTGCGTGATCTGCTGGTCGACCTTGTTGTCGGCGTACTGGAGGGTGGTCTCGTAGCCGGCTCCTGCGAGCAGCTCCTCGAGGTGGGCACCGTCGTTGTTCCAGCGCTCGAGGCTGCGGGTGGGCATCGCGATGCCGATCAGGGGCGTGTCGGTCCCCGTCTCGCCACCGCCGGACTCTCCACCCGAACGCTCCGAGCTGCAGGCCGTGAGAGCACCGAACAGCAGCGTCATCCCGGCAGCTGCGGCGACCGCCTTGCGCATAGACGTCATCGTCATTCCCTTTCGTCTTCGAACCAGGGGCGGGCCTCAGCTGTGAGGCCCGGGATGCCTCCGAGCCGCGGAGGGAATCCGCGAGGCCTCGGTCGGCACTGCAGTGAAACTAGCCACCCTTGAGTTCGAGCGTCAAGCGCAGTAATCAGTTCGTGACCTAATTGTGTTCGAGACTCGAACTCAGAGTGGGAGCGGTACCACCCGGAGCGCCTCGCGGATTCCCGGTTCTGCCTCCGTTCTGCGGCTCCCGGGAGCGTGTACGCTCCTTCCTGTGAACAACGACCGGTCCACGCCCGGCTCGCAGACCTCACTCCGAGAAGCGAACCGAACGCGCATCGTGGATGCGGTGAAGCGCTACGGCGGACTCACCCAGGTCGAGCTCGCCGAGGCCACGGGACTCTCGACGGCGACGGTGTCGACCATCGTCAAGGAGCTGACCCAGGCAGGGGTCGTCGACACCCGACCCACCTCGCGCTCCGGACGACGCGCCCTCAAGGTGACCCTCGCCCGCCAGCTCGGTCTCGTGGCAGGCATCCAGTTCGGCCACCGTCACCTCAAGGTCGCGCTCGGCGACTTCGGCCGCACGATCGTGGCCGAGCAGCAGATGCCCCTGCCCGTCGACCACCGCGTCGACACGGGCCTGGACCGCGCAGCGCTCCTCGTCATGGACCTCCTCGAGCGCGTGGGCGCGTCCACGGACGAGCTCCTCACGGTCGGGATGGCCCTGCCCGCCCCGGTCGACATCTCGACCGGGATGATCTCGGTGCGCGGCATCATGCGCGGCTGGGACGACCTGCACGTCGGCCAGGTCATGTCCAAGCGCCTGGCCCGCCCCGTGGTCGTGGACAACGACGCGAACCTCGCCGCGCTCGCCGAGGCCGAGCTCGGTGCGGCCCGCGCCGTCCGCGACTCGGTGTTCGTCCGGGTCTCGTACGGGACCGGGGCCGGCGTCGTGATCAACGGGAACGTCCATCGCGGGTACGCGGGCACGGCCGGGGAGATCGGGCACGTCCAGGTCGACCCCGCAGGACCCATCTGCCGCTGCGGCAACCGTGGTTGCCTCGAGACGGTCGTCGGTTCCGACGCGCTCCTCGCCCTCCTGCGCTCGAGCCACGGCGACCTCACGCTGCGCGACGTCATCTCCCGGGCGCTGGCCGGCGACCCGGGCTGCAGCCGCGTGGTGGCCGACGCCGGTGATCGCATCGGCATCGCGGTCGCCACGCTCGCGAGCGCCATGAACCCCCAGGTCATCGTCGTGGGGGGCGAGCTCGCGGAGACCGGCGAGATCCTCGCTGGCCCCCTGCGCGACGCGGTCCGCCGGCACCTGGTGCCCAACACGATCGCGCCCGTCGAGGTCGTGCTGAGCGAGCTCGGACCCCAGGCCGAGGTCATGGGTGCGCTCGCGCTCGCGCTCCAGTCGACCGACGTCGCGAGCGACGTCCGCCTCGCCCCCGGCACGCCCGGCCCGGTCGGGCTGGCGTCAGCCCAGGACCCTGGTGGCGCGGGCCGGTCGGGAGCCCCCGGATGACCCGGGCCCTCCGGGCGACGCCCCGGCCCAGGACCCCGACCACCGCACGACCGCCGCACCACGACGACGTGGTGGGCACCCCGACGCCCCCGGGCGCCCGAGCACGAACAGGTGACACGACGTGAGCAGCTCCTCCGCCCTCCCCGCACTGTCGCTGCACGGCATCGACAAGTCGTTCGGCGCGGTCCGCGCCCTCGAGGGCATCGACCTCGAGGTCCATCGCGGCGAGGTCGTCGCGCTCGTGGGCGACAACGCCGCGGGCAAGTCGACGCTCGCCAAGGTCATCGCGGGCGTGCTGACCCCGGACGCGGGCATCATCGAGTCCGACGGCGTCCCGGTCACCATCCCCTCCCCGGCCGCGGCGCACGCGCTGGGCATCGCGACCGTCTTCCAGGACCTCGCGCTGTGCGACAACCTCGACGTGGTCTCCAACCTCTACCTGGGGCGCGAGCTGCACCGGGGTCCGCGCCTCGACGAGGCCGCGATGGAGGAGAACGCGCGACGCATCCTGCGCGACCTCACGTCCCGCATCCCCTCGGTGCGCACGCTCGTCTCCGACCTGTCGGGCGGGCAGCGCCAGAGCGTCGCGATCGCCCGCACGCTCCTCGGCGACCCGCGCATCGTGGTGCTCGACGAGCCCACGGCCTCGCTGTCCGTCTCGCAGACGGCCGAGGTCCTGACCCACATCGAGCGCCTGCGCGACCTGGGGCACGCCGTGATCCTCATCAGCCACAACATGACCGACGTACGCGCGGTCGCGGACCGGATCGAGGTGCTGCGCCACGGGCGCAACAACGGCAGCTTCTCGGGCCCCGGCACGAGCTACGAGGAGATCATCGCCGCGATCACCGGCGCCATGACGACGCCGCGGCGCAGCGTGCGCCTGGGCTGAGCCCAGGCCGACAGGTGGTGCCGGGGCCACCGAGCGTCCCGAAGGGCCCTCCGCCCGCAGGCCCGGACCCGCCGGACCGCTCCCCGCACCGTGCGTGGCGCCGTCGGGCCACCCGACGCGCACGAACGTGCCGCGGCCGCGAGCGCCGCACGTGACGTCCCCGTGAACGGGACGTCAGCCACCGTGACGGGGCGTTACCACCGGGTTGCCGACCTGTGGAGATGTTGGCGCACACCTCGCATCACGCGCGAAACGGACGGCGCGGTGCTTCCGTCCTGCCCGCGTCTGCCCCTACGTTCGGAGCACGACACCGCAGGAGGTCCGGGGACACCCGGTCACCCGCCGTCGTGACAGGCACGCAGGGGTGTCTCTGCCCGTCCCGACGTCATCGCCGCCGCCGCTCTCGAGCCGCCGTGCGCGTCCTGCGCGCCACGACGACCCGACCTGGTCTCGTCGTCCGGCGGAGGTACGCATGGGAAGCAGCAGGCTCGCGGCGGTACGGCTCCTGGCCGTGGTCGCGGTGGCGTTCGGGCTCGTCTACATCGGCTGGCGCTGGACGGGGACCGTGGCCTGGGACGCCTGGTGGATCGCGGTCCCCCTGGTCCTGGCCGAGACGTACAGCCTCGGCGAGACCGTCCTCTACGCGCTGACGATGTGGAACGCGAGACGGCGGGCGCCCGCTCCCCCGGCGCCCGAGGGCCTGAGCGTCGACGTGTTCGTCACGACGTACAACGAGCCCGTGGACCTGGTGCTGCGCACCGCGATCGCCGCACGCGACATGACGTACCCGCACGCGACGTGGATCCTCGACGACGGCAACCGGGCCGAGCTCGAGGTCGCGGCCTCGCGCGTGGGGATCGGGTACATCACCCGCGGTCCCGAGTGGGAGGGGCGCCCCCGGTTCGCCAAGGCGGGCAACGTCAACAACGCGCTGTTCCGCACGAGCGGCGACCTCGTCGCGATCCTCGACGCCGACCAGGTCCCCGAGCCGCGGTTCCTCGACCGGGTCCTGGGGTACTTCGACGACGAGGAGGTCGCGTTCGTCCAGACGCCCCAGCACTTCTGGAACGTCCCCCCGAACGACCCCCTGGGCACCCAGGCCGAGCTCTTCTACGGACCCATCCAGCAGGGCAAGGACGGGTGGGGGGCCGCGTTCTTCTGCGGCTCGAACGCGGTCCTGCGGCGTGAGGCGCTCATGGCGCTCGGGCTCACCCGGTTCAGCCGGGACGCCCGGGGCAGCATGCGGGCCGCGCTGCGCGCCGGCAGGTCGCGCCTGCAGGACCTGCTGAGCCAGCTCGCGGTCCGCGAGCCCACGGCCATGCCCGTGGCCGAGCAGGCGCTCGCCGCGGTCCGGCGCGCCGAGGGCCAGTTCCGTCGGGGCGACGTCCTGACCGAGATCACGTCCGAGCTGAGAGCGGCGTTCGCCGCAGCCCTCGCTCCGCGCCCCGGGGCCGCACCGCTCCCCGAGGAGGTCGCTGGAGAGCTGCTCGAAGAGCTCGACGGCGTCCTGGAGCTGGTCGACGTGGCCCGCACCGACCAGGCCCTGACGATCAACCCCCTCGACACGACGACCATCACCGAGGACATGGCCACGGCCATGCACCTGCACGCGATGGGCTGGACGAGCGTCTACCACCACGAGGTGCTCGTCCACGGCCTCGCGCCCGAGGACGTGGGCACCGCGCTCTCCCAGCGCCTGCGCTGGGCGACGGGGTCGATGCAGGTCTTCTTCCGCGACAACCCGCTCATGGTCCGCGGCCTCACGCTCGCCCAGCGGCTCATGTACCTGGGCACCATGACGAGCTACCTGAGCGGGTTCGCCGCCCTGGTCTACCTCTCCGCACCGGTGCTCTTCCTGACGGTCGGGATCTTCCCGCTGCACGCCGACCCCACGTTGTTCTTCCTCCACTTCATCCCGTTCTTCGTGGCCTGCCAGCTCCTCTTCCAGCTCTCCGGCCGGGGCAGCCGTGGGCTGTGGCGGGGGCAGCAGATGTCGTTCGCGCTGTTCCCCACGTGGATAGCGGCCACGCTCTCCGGGGCGTCGGCGGTGTTCCTCGGCAAGCACATCGCGTTCTCGGTCACCTCCAAGACCAAGCAGGCGACGGGCACGGGCTACCGGCACGTGCTCCCCCAGGTCGTGGCCACGGCCGTGCTGCTCGTGGCCTCGGCGATCGGCGTGGCCCGCATGCTCGCGGGCGAGGCCTCGGCCCCGGCGACCTACCTCACCCTGGCGTGGGTCGTGGTCGACCTCGCCCTCCTGTCCGCCGCGCTGCGTGCAGCGCGGTACACCGGTCCCGGCGACTCCGTCGTGGACCCCACCCCCCCGTCCGTCGCGCTCCTCGCGGCCCAGGCCGTGAGCGACGGGCTCGACAGCAACGACAGCAACGGCGCTGGGCTCACCTCCCTCCTCGACCCGACGGATCTCCCGCTCGACCTCACCGTCCGCCACGCACCCAGGAGCTCACCATGGCCACCATCGTCAGCGCACCCGACCTCACCCTGACCCACCCCGTCACGAGCATCGACCTCCCGACCGGCGGCAGGCTCGACGCAGCGGCCGTCCTGGCCCTGCGCGGCCCCGTGGCCGCAGCCGTCGCCGACGGCCCGGTGCTCGTCCTGCTCGACGTCTCGGGCGTCGACGGCGTCTCGCCGTCGGGGGTCGCCGGGCTGCTGGACCTGCTGCGCGTCGTCCGCTCGCGTGGCGGGGACCTGCGGTTCTTCGGGGCCTCGGCGGCGGTCCGGCACGCCTTCACCGCGCTGCGCCTGGACACCGTGGCCCGCATCTACGGCGGCCACGACGAGGCGCGGGGACTGCTCGCCACCCGGGCCTCCTGATGACGTTCTACCTCCCTGGGACGAGCGGGCGCCGGCGGCGGCCCGGCCTGGTGACGCCCGTCATGATCATGTTCCTGGGCGTGGGGGCGGTCGGCGCCGGGTTCGCGGTCGCGGGTCCGCCCGAGGCCGGGCCGCCGCCTGCCCCCGAGGCCTGCACGGCCGACGCCGCGCAGGTCGTCCCCGACGACGGCACGCTGCTCGGGGTCAACCTCGACTGGGCGTCCGAGACGCTCGAGGAGCACCGGACGTACCTGGGCCACGCCCCGGCCGTCGCGGTCCAGTTCTCCGACGTCCCCTACGACCGGGCGACCTGGGAGCACACGGTCAGCGCGGTCACCCAGATGAAGGCCAACGGCGGGGTGCTGCTCCTGACCCTCGAGCCGCACGCGGGCCTGGCCGCCATGAGCGACGAGGTGATCGCGACGCTCGCGCACGACCTGCGCGAGGTCAACCAGCAGGGCGTCGCGGTCGTGCTGCGGTTCGCGCACGAGATGAACGGCTCGTGGTACGCGTGGGGCCAGCAGCCCACGGCGTACGTCGAGACGTTCCGGCGGGTCGCCGCGGCGGTCCACGACCAGGCGCCCGGCACGGCCATGATGTGGGCGCCCAACTACGGGGGCGGGTACCCGTTCACCGGGGGCCAGTTCGCGGCGCTCCCCGGGTCGGCCGACTACGCGGCCCTCGACACCGACGGCGACGGCACGGTCACCATGTCCGACGACAGCTACCTCCCGTACTTCCCCGGGGACGACGCCGTCGACTGGGTCGGCGTCTCGCTCTACCACTGGGGCAACCAGCGCCCGTGGGGCAACAACGAGGTCCCCGAGGACGGCAAGTTCCTCGCGATGCTGACGGGCACCTACGTCGGCACGGCCGGGGACGACGCCGCCGTCCCGGACTTCTACACCGTGTACGGCGTCGAGCACGGCCACCCGGTCGCGGTCCCCGAGACCGCCGCGATCTACACGCCCTCGCGCGGTGGCGCGGCCGAGCTCGACATCAAGCGCGCCTGGTGGCGGCAGGTCTTCTCCCCGGAGACCCACGAGCGGTTCCCGCAGCTCAAGATGGTCAACTGGTTCGAGTGGGACAAGTACGAGATCGAGATCGACGACGACGTCGACTGGCGTGCGGCGGGTGCCCCCGACGTGCGTGACGCGTTCGTCGCCGACCTCCCGTCGTGGCTGCGCTACGCCGAGGACGTCTCGACCTGCAAGGAGTGATCATGCGCACCTCCACGTCCCCCAGCCTCCTGCTCTCGGTCGTCATCGTGGTCGCGGTGCTCGGGACGCTCGCGGCCGCCGCCGTCGGTCCTCCGGCCGCACGGACCGCGAGCGCCGCCCCGACCATGGGTGCTCCGCCCGGGCCGCTCACCTGGTCCGACGAGTTCGACGGCGCCCCCGGCGCCCCGCCCGACCCTGCACGCTGGCGCCTCGAGACGGGAGGCAGCGGGTGGGGAAACAACGAGCGCCAGTACTACACCGACAGCCCGAGCAACGCCTCGACCGACGGGGCGGGTCACCTCGTCGTCACGGCCCGCAAGGAGAACCCGGCCGGCTATCAGTGCCACTACGGACGCTGCGAGTACACGTCGGCACGGCTCATCACCGCGGACCGGTTCGCCCAGCAGCACGGGCGCTTCGAGGCACGCATCAAGATCCCGGGCGGGCAGGGGACGTGGCCCGCGTTCTGGATGCTCGGGCAGAACATCTTCACCTCGGAACCGTGGCCCGCGAGCGGCGAGATCGACGTGATGGAGAACGTCGGTCAGGAGCCCGGCACGGTGTGGGGAAGCCTGCACGGTCCCGGGTACTCGGGGGCGGACGCGGTGCACGAGTCGTTCACGCTCCCCGGGGGGCAACGCGTCGCCGACGACTTCCACACCTTCACGGTCGACTGGGCACCGGACTCGATCACCTGGTACGTCGACGGCGTCGCGTACTCGCACAAGACCCCCGCCGACACCGGCGGGGCACCCTGGGTGTTCGACGACCCGTTCTTCCTGCTGCTCAACCTCGCGGTCGGTGGGGACTGGCCGGGAGCACCCGACGCGAGCACCCCGCTGCCCGCGCAGATGGTCGTCGACTACGTCCGGGCGTACGCGTGGGACCGACCCGACGAGCCGGGCACGTCGCCCGTCGCCACGACGGGGCAGCTCGTGGGGCTCGGCGGGACGTGCCTCGAGCTGCCCTGGGGCGACACCGCCCCCGGCGTCCCGGTCCAGGTCCGCACGTGCTCTGACGCCGCCCACCAGCAGTGGACGCTCGAGGCCGACGGCACGGTCCGCACGCTCGGACGCTGCCTCGACGTCGCGTGGGGCGCCCGCGAGGACGGCGCGAAGGTCCAGACCGCGCCGTGCTCGGGCGATCCCGCCCAGCAGTTCGTGCTCACCGCGAGCCACGACCTGGTCAACCCGCAGGCCGACCGGTGCGTCGACGTCAAGGACTTCAGCACGGCCGACGGATCGCCCGTCCAGCTCTGGAGCTGCGCCGGGACCGCCAACCAGAAGTGGTGGGTCCGCTCCCCCTGAGGCCGTCGTCCGAGCCGTCCCGCGCGCCTCGGGACGTGCCCGCGCGGCGTGCGCCCCGCCGTCGGGCCGGTGCGGTCCCCGCCCAGGACGCAGCGAGGCGCGTCCCCGTCCAGGGGACGCG
>NZ_JBHXBO010000172.1:0-9073 GCF_042726775.1 Oerskovia sp. NPDC060287 | reverse complement strand
GGGCGCGAGCCCCGGGCCACCACGTGCCTAGTTGCGGACGGTGAGGTTGAGCGACGTCGCGCTCTTGGTGACGCCGGTCGAGCCCTGGTAGGCGATCTCGACCTTGTAGGTGCCGACCTCGGGGAGCTTCGGGAGCGTCACGACGACGTCGCCCTCGGCGTCGAGCGTCCCGGTGCGGGTCGCGACCGTGGCGTTGTTGCGCTTGACGGTGACCGTGACGTCGCCCGTGGCGACGACACCCGTCGAGCTCTCGACCGAGATGGTCGCCTTGGCGGCGATCGACGGCTTGACCGGGTTGGGCGAGACGGAGCCCGAGACGGTCGAGGAGGCCGCGGCGACCGTGAGGCGCACGGTCGACGAGGACTTCTTGAAGACCTGGTCGGCCTGGTAGCTCGCCTTGAGGGTGTGCGTCCCGACGGCGAGCGTCGGGTCGAGCGCGACCGTGGCCACGCCGTCGACGAGGGTCCCGCGACCGACCTCGGTGTCACCCGAGGTCAGGACGACGTCGCCGGTCGGCGTGCCACCCTCGCCCGTGACGGTGACCGTGGCCTCGCCCGGTGCCCCGAACGAGACGCGGGCTGCCGGCACGGCGACCTTGGTGACCGACGAGACCGTGGGCTCGTTCGGCGCCGCGAGGTCGATCGTGAACGAGACCGACCCGACCACCGAGACGTTGCCGCCCGTGTCGGTCGCGCGGTACTGCAGGTTCCGCACGCCGTTGGTCGTGAAGTTGACGCTGTACGCGCCGCTGGCCGCGGCCACGTTCGTCCAGGACTGGCCGTTGTTGGTCGAGTACTGGACGCTCGCGAGTGCGCCGTCGTCCTTGACGTCGAGGTTCATGCGCACGGCCTTGTTGTAGACGCCGCCGACGCCCGTGGGCGCTGCCGGGTCGAGCGTGTGCTTGATCGTCGGCGCCTTGACGTCGCCGACGCCCACGCCCTGGAAGTCGAACGAGTCGACGGCCAGCTCGTTGGCCGAGGTCACGAAGAGCGTGCCCGAACCCTGCGGGGCGTTCGTGAACGGCACCGTGACCTCCTTCCAGCCTGCGCCGGCGGGGATCTGGGCCGTGGCGAACGGCGCGGCGTCAGCCGCACCCCAGCGGAGCTGGAGCTGCCCGCCACCGTTGGCGACGACCTTGACGCCCGTGATCCCGGCGAAGTTCACCGGGCTGTAGGACAGGTGGTCACCGTTGCCGAGGCCACGGATCGCCTGACCGGCACCTGCGGTCTCGTCCTCGTAGGCCACGACGCCCTTGCTCTTGGCGTGCTCGGCCTGCTGGACGAACGGGTTCAGCTGGACGGTCGCCTCGCCGGGGGCGGCGGGCAGGCCGTTGTGGCCGTTGTCGGTGTAGGAGACGACGACGGCGCCGTAGATGTGCGCGCCCTCACCGTGCTGCGGCGAGTCCGGCGACGTCTTCCAGGCACCCGTGCAGCCCGTGCCCGAGACCTCGGGGTGGGCGTGCTCGTCGTGGCCCAGACCGTAGGTCCACGCCACGCGGTTGCAGGCCGTCGCGGTGCCGTCCTCGGCGTCGTTCGTCGAGACCTTGAACGGGACGGCCTGGCCCCAGCTGAAGAACGAGCCGTCACCGGGGTAGTCGACCGTGACCTCGGGGGCCTGGTTGCCGACCGAGATGACCTTGGAGGTCAGCGTGAACTTGCCCTTGGCGTCGGTGACGCGCAGGCGGGCGTTGTACTGACCGAGGGTCGTGTACGTGTGGCTCGCGGTGACTCCCGTGGCGTCGAACGTCCCGTTGCCGTCGAAGTCCCACTGGTACGTGAGGGCGTCGCCGTCGGGGTCGCTCGAGCTGCTCGCGTCGAAGGCCGCGGTGAGCGGGGCCTCGGACGACGAGTTGGGGGTCGCGGTGAAGCGGGCCTGCGGGGCCTTGTTGCCCTCGGCGTAGGACACCTTGTAGAGGCCGGCGTCCGGGTTGGCGCGGAAGAACCCGTCGCCGTAGTCGAGCACGTAGAGCGAGCCGTCGGGGCCGAACTCCATGTCGATCATGTTGTCGTTGAGCGGCTGGGCGTTCTTGGCCAGCTGGGCGTTGGGCGTGAAGTCCTCGATGTGCGTGACCTCGTAGGTCTCCCAGTCGACCGTGAAGGCCGCGAGGTAGTCCTGCGAGAACTCACCGAAGAACGCCTTGTTGTCCCAGTACTCCGGGAGCTTGGACGTCGAGGGGTTCTCGGCGTCGTAGTGGTAGACGGGGGCACCCATGGGCGCCTGGCCGCTGCCGGTGCCGAAGTTCACGAGCTCGTCCCACGGCTGGTCGCCGGGGCGGTCGCCGTAGTAGAGGGTCGCCTCGCGTGCCGGGGGCAGGTCGACGAGGCCCGTGTTCCAGCGCGAGTTGTTCTTGAGCGCGGCCGGGTCGAAGAAGGCCCCGGGCGTGCTCGTCGCGAAGTTCCACTCGTTGTAGGGCGCGTTGGGCCCGTGCACGTAGGGCCAGCCCGCGTTGTGCGGGTCGTCGAGGCTCACGGTGTTCCACTCGACGTAGCCCATGGGGCCACGTGCCGGGTCGGCGTTGGCCGCGTCGGGGCCGTAGTCGCCCCACGAGAGGCTGTTCGTCTCGGGGTCCACGTCGATGCGGAACGGGTTGCGGACACCCATCACGAAGATCTCGGGGCGGGTCTTCTCGGTACCGACCGGGAAGAGGTTGCCCTCGGGGATCGTGTAGGAGCCGTCCTCCTGGACGTTGATGCGCAGGATCTTGCCGCGCAGGTCGTTGGTGTTGCCCGCGCCGCGGCGCGAGTCCAGTCCGGGGTTCATGCCGGGCGCGTCGTTGTTGGGCGCGAAGCCGTTGGCACCGGGCGCGCTCGCGGGGGTGTTGTCACCGCTCGACAGGTAGAGGTTGCCGTCGGCGTCCCAGTCCATGTCTGCGCCGACGTGGCAGCACTGACCGCGCTGGACCTCGATGTCGATGATCTTCTGCTCGGACGCCAGGTCGAGGCCCGTGCCCGTCCACTTGAACCGGGAGAGCCGGTTGACGCCCTTCCACTGGTCCCAGTAGCTCTCGTCGGCACCGGCCGGGAGCGTGTTGGGGGCCGAGCCCGTCGGGGTCCCGCTCAGGGGCGCGTAGGAGAGGTAGACCCAGCCGTTCTCCGCGAAGTCGGGGTCGATCCCGATGCCCTGGAGACCGTCCTCCGAGTTCGCGTAGACGGGGATCTTGTTGGTGATGGCGGTGACACCGGTCTCGGGGTCCGTGAGCCGGACGTCGCCGTTGCGTGCGGTGTGCAGGATCTTGCCGTCGGGCAGGATCGCGAGGTCGATCGGTTCGCCGACGTCCTTGGTCAGCAGGATCTTCTCGTAGTTGGACCAGTCGAGCGCGGCCTCCGCGCCGGGCTCGCTGCCGTGGTCGACGCCGTCGTGGGCCGTCGCGGGGCCCGTCGCGGCCGCGAGGCCCGACAGGGCCAGGACGCCCGCGAGAGACGCGGCGACCACCCTTGATCTCGCGGTCCTTCGTGCAGGAATAGACTTCACAGTGATGCAGCTCCTCATGGGGGTTCATCGCCGGACCGGGCCACCGCTCGCTGCTGAGACAGCGGGATCACGGGTGGTCCGGTCTTTTGTGTCTCGTGGAGGTGGCTCCCCGGGCACTCCCGCCCTCGCCACCGTCGTCGTCCTCCCCTCGCCGTCGAGTGGTGGTGTTCTCCGTCATCGCTGTCGGGTGGCACCGGCTGAACGCCGGGTCGCCCCGACGGATGAACGCTCACACAGCGTGAGCGGCCCGGAAGTTCCTGGAATGCGGTGTATCTACCTGCTACCGAGATGGTCTTCCTCGACCACCTGGTAGGAATCTAGGCCGACTTCTATCGCCTGTCAATCAAAAGTTGAAACCTACCGCTCAGTAGTAGGGCACAGTTCCGAACGGTCCGCACGCCGAACGGCGTCGCCCGGGGACGAGCAGGACGCGCGGGGCCCGGCCCGCGCGTCAGGTCGACCTCTCCACGCCGGGACCGAACCCTCGGAGCCCGCCCGCCGCCAGAGCCCGTTGCAGGTCCTCAGGCCTCGCCCGTGACGAGCCCTGACCGGTACGCGAGGACCACGAGCTGGGCCCGGTCACGAGCCCCGAGCTTCGACATCGCTCGGTTCACGTGCGTCTTGGCCGTGAGCGGCGTGACGTGCAGCCGCGCCGAGATGTCGTCGTTGCTCAGCCCCTGGGCGACCAGGAGCACGACCTCGCGCTCACGGTCGGTGAGCGACCGGAAGGCCTCGCCGTCGACGCGGGGCCTCGGCTCGGTCGTGACCGCCCGCGCGATCAGGCTCCGGGTGGCCTGCGGGGACAGGAGCGAGTCCCCCGCAGCGACGGTGCGCACCGCGTCCACGAGGACCTGTGGGCGCACACCCTTGCCCAGGAACCCGGCCGCGCCGGCGCGCAGCGCTCCGATCACGTGCTCGTCGTCCTCGAACGTCGTCAGGACGAGCACGTGGACCTCCGCGAGATCGGGGTCGCCGACGATCTGCGCGGTCGCGGAGATCCCGTCCGTCCCCGGCATCCGGAGGTCCATCACGACGACGTCGGGCCGCAGGTCTCGTGCCAGCTCGACCGCCCGGGCCCCGTCGGCCGCCTCCCCCACGACCTCGATCCCGTCACTGACCCCGAGCAGCGCGGCGAAGCCCGCCCGGATGAGCTCCTGGTCGTCGACGACGAGCACACGGACGGTCACGGGGCCTCCTGGCTGGTGGACTGCGCGGGGTCGGTGGCACCGGACCGAGCAGGATCGTCGGCGGGCACGAGAGGCACGGCGGGCACAGGGAGCAGGACCCGCACGACCCAGGACCCGTCGCGCGAGCCGGTCTCGACCGAGCCGCCGACCGCGGCCACACGTTCCCGCAGCCCCACGAGCCCCAGGCCGCTCCCGTGCAGGGCGGCCCCGCCCTGCCCCGGGCGTCCCGGAACGGGGTTGACGACCTCGACGACGACCGAGCCCTCACCGTGCACCACGCTCAGGTCGGCCCGCCCGGTGCCGTGCCGGTGCGCGTTGGTCAGCGCCTCCTGGACCACCCGGTAGACCGTGAGGTCCAGCACCGGGGGCAGTCTGCGCGGGGCGCCCGTGGTCCGTTCGACGACCTCGAGGCCGGTGGACCGCACCTCGTCGAGGAGGCGCGGAAGGTCGGCGACCCCCGGCGCGGGGGTGGCGTCGCCCGGTTCGTCGTCGTCCCGCAGGAGGTGCAGCAGCGAGGACATCTCGGACAGGACCCTCTCCCCCGCGTCGCGCACGTGGCCGATCGCCTCCCGGGCCATGTCGGGGCGCTTGTCGAAGAGCGCCTCGGCCGCACCCGCCTGCACGCTGATGACGGCCACGTGGTGCGCGACGACGTCGTGCAGCTCGCGCGCGATGCGCAGCCGCTCCTGGGTGACGCGGCGGGCCGCCTCTGCCTCACGGCTCTCCTCGGCGCGCGCGGCACGGTCGCGTGCCGAGGAGACGACGGCGCGCTGAGCGCCGATCGCCGCGCCCAGCGCTGCGGCCAGGACGATCAGGACCACGACGAGCACGACGTAGGAACCCGTGGGGTCCAGGCCGCCCACGAGGACGAGCACCGCCGGGTACGCGACGACGGTGGCCAGCGTCGCGAGCACCGCCTCACGGCGCCCGGCGTAGGCCGCGACCGAGTAGATCGCGACGAGCCCGGGGCCGAACGCGAGCGACGAGTCGGCGTCGATCGCGGCGGACCCGACCATCGCGGCCAGGGCGACGCCCACCGCGAGCAGCGGGTTCGTCCGACGCCACACGAGTCCCCCGCACGCGACGACGAGCGCGACGACCGAGACCACGGTGCTCGGGTACCGCTCGGGCGCGACGACCTGAGGCGTGGCGAGCACGACGAGGACGACCACGGCCCCGACGGCGTCGCGCACCGGCAGGGAAAGTCCTCTCCAGCGCGCCGTCGCCCGGGCGACCCGCGCACGGCTCGTGCCGGTCGGTCGCGAGGGGGCAGGTTCCACCGTTCGACGATACCTGCGGCTTGGCGCCCGCGGGCGTGTCCGCGCAGGTCGGGCGCCTACCACGCACGCAGTACGGGTCGGTCGGAAGATCACCACCGGGACCGACGTCCCGCATCGGGGCACGCGAGAGGCTCGAGACATGAGGACACGAGAAGCCACCGCCGGGCCGACCGGCGGCGTGTCGTGAGGTTCCTCCGTTCGTCGACAGATCTCAGTGATTGGCTGCAGTCATGATGTTGCTCAACGTGCTCGGTGCGGTCCTGCTCGTCGCCGGCTTCTACGCCGCCTGGCGCCTGGCGCCGCGGCCGACCGACGCGCCCCCGGCCCGGTGGTTCCCCGACCCCGCCGCCAGGTCACCACGGCGCCGGCTGTGGGACGGACAGGCCTGGACGGCCCGCGTCACCGACGGCGGCGAGGCGGCCGACCGCGGCCACCACTTCCGCGGACGCTTCTGGGGGCGATGGGTCTGGGCGCTGGTCGCCGCGGCCGTCGTGCTGCTCGCGGGGACCACGCTCTACCGGGCCACCGAGAACGTGCACGTCATCGCCGTCACGAGCTTCGTGGCCATGGCCCTGGTCTGCTGGGCCTTCTACGGGTTCGTGGACCGCCAGCTCGCTCTCCGGGACCTGATCGGGCTCCGCCAGGTCGTGGCCGTCGCGGTCGCCACGGCCGGCGCCACCTTCCTCGTGGGCATGAACCTCAACAACCTCACCGGCTCGATCGGCGGCATCTCGCTCTCCGCGAACCTCGTCGGGCTCACCGAGGAGACTGCCAAGCTGCTCGTGCCCATCGCCCTGTTCCTGCTCGGCACCTACCGCAACCCGCGCGTGGGCGTGGCGATCGGCCTGGCCTCCGGGTTCGGGTTCGCGATCGCCGAGACCACGCTCTACGCGTACCAGACGGCCGCGGCGTCCGGGCCGGCCTTCTGCGGCGGCGAGACCCCGGCCGTCACCACCACGTCGGTCATCGCAGCCCAGGTCGCACGCATCTTCGGCGTCTCGCCCTTCCACTGGCTCTTCACGGGCATCGCGGTCGCGATCGCGTGGCGGGCCTGGCACCTGTACGGCCGCAAGGGGACGCCTGCCGCGCTCGGCGGGATCCTGCTCGTCATGGTGGTCCACTCGCTCAACGACACGTCGGCCACGCTCGGGTGCGGCGAGCCCACGGTCCAGCTGCTCCTGGCGAACCTCCGGTACGTCCTCGTGATCGTCATGTACCTCGTGTTCAAGGCGTGGGCCCGCAAGCACACTCCCCCGCAGATGATCGGGGCCGTCAGCACCGGTTGGACCCCGAAGCACCTGGGCGAGCAGTCGGTACCGGCCGCCGATGCCCCCGCCGAGGACTCCCCCGCCCGCGAGCCCGCCGACGGCTGACTCCTCGCACGCCGCACCCGCACGGCGTCGGGTAGTGTCCCGGGGTGCACTCGACCCTCGGACCCCAGGACGACGTCGTCGCGCACCTCGGGCACATCCCTTGCCGCATCCTCGTCGCCGGGGTCTCGGGCTCGGGCAAGACGACCCTTGCACGACGGCTCGCCGCACGGCTCGACCTGCCGCACACCGAGATCGACGCGCTCTTCCACGGACCCGACTGGACTCCCCGGGCGACGTTCGTCGAGGACGTGCGGGCCGCCGTCGGGCAGGAGGCGTTCGTCATGGAGTGGCAGTACCGCGCCGTGCGCCCGCTCCTGCTGGACGAGGCCGAGCTCGTCGTGTGGCTCGACCTCCCCACCCTGACCACCATGCGTCAGGTCGTGACGAGGACCGTGCGCCGGGCCCGGCACAAGGAGGTGCTGTGGAACGGGAACGTCGAGCCGTCGCTCTGGACGATCTTCACGGACCCCGACCACATCGTCCGGTGGGCGTGGTCGACGCGACGCTCGTTGCGCGACCTCCCGGTGGTCGCGGCCCGGCAGGACCCGCCCGTCGCGCTCGTGCGGCTGCGGAGCAGACGGCAGGTCGAGACCTGGGTCAGACGGCTTCCCTGGCGACCCATTCGCTGAGCGCCTCGACGATCCGGACGTCACCGTCGAGCCAGTCGACGCTCTCCCACTCGCCCGCAGGGAGCCAGCGCAGCGCGTCGTGCTCGACCAGGGGCTCGGGCTCACCGGCGACGACGCGCGCGAGCCACAGGCGCATGACGTGACGGTCCGTGATGTTCCAGCCCCCGTCGTCGGGCCCGAGGAGCTCGGCTCCGAGCTCGACCTGCACACCGAGCTCCTCGCGGAGCTCACGGTGCAGCCCTTCGACGGGGGTCTCCCCCGGGTCCACCTTGCCGCCGGGGAACTCCCAGCGCCCGGCCAGCTCGATCGGCCGGGAACGGCGCGCGGCGAGCAGGAGGCGGGGCGTGGCGAGGTCGTCGACGACGGCCGCGGCGACCACGAGTCGGCGGAGAGTCATACGCGGAGTGTTTCACGCCGGACATGACGGGACAGGTCCCGGGACGTGTCCGGCTGGTCACACGCGGCGACCCGGCCGAGGCTCACGATCCCGCCGACAGATGTCGGCGGGCGACGGTGCCGGTGCGGGACCGGCTCAGCGGATCCCGGCAGCCTTGGCCCACTCGACCGCTTCTGCGCGGGTCGAGACGCCGAGCTTGCGGTAGAGGCTGCGCACCTGCGACTTGACGGTGTTGCGCGTCACGAACAGCTTGGTGGCGATCTGCTCCAGGGTGATGTCCTCGGAGAGGTTCGACAGCACCACGTGCTCACGACGGGTGAGCGGGGCTGAGAGCTGGGTTGCCGGCGACTCGGTCCGGGCCAGTTCGATGATGCTCATGCTTCCTCCATGTGCTGACCGGTCTCTCCATCGCGTCATGGATCGATCCGGCGCCTTGCTGCTACTGGGAGAGATGGCCCAGTCGTCGATTCATGACGCGGTTTTTCACCCTCAATCTGGATTGCTCTGCCGAGCGGCGCGTGAGCATCGCAGGTACGGTGCATTTCCGCTGGTCAGAGCGATTTCTACCCGCGACGAGCGGTAGCAGGTGGTATCTCCCATGTGTCCCAGATCACCCTTGTCGCGTTGCGACGAGAATTGTGACCCGCCTCACAGTTTGGGCCGAGCGTGCGTGACTCACAACCCGAACGCACCCCGGGACGCCTCGGAGGGCCGGCCCGCGACGTCGTCGCGAAAC
>NZ_JBHXBO010000171.1:0-9100 GCF_042726775.1 Oerskovia sp. NPDC060287 | reverse complement strand
CGCCACCCCTGCGGGTGGCGCGCTCCTCGCGTCGGTCGGGCGGCGCCCAGGTCGGTCAGCGCAGGCCCGTGGGGCGCCCGAGCGCGAGCTGGATGAGCTCGTCGATCAGCTCGGGGTACGAGATGCCCGACTTCTCCCACATGCGGGGGTACATCGAGAACGGCGTGAAGCCCGGCATGGTGTTGATCTCGTTGACGATGACCTGGCCCTCGTCCGTGACGAACACGTCGACCCGGGACAGGCCCTCGGCACCGACCGCCTCGAACGTGCGGACGGCGACGTCGCGCACCTCGTCCACGAGGTGCTGGGGCAGGTCGGCCGGGCAGCTCAGCTCGACGCCGGCCTCGTCGAGGTACTTGGCCTCGAAGTCGTAGAAGTCGTGGTTCGTGTCGGTCACGACGATCTCACCGGGCAGCGACGCGCGCGGGCGCTCGCCCTCGCGCCCACCGAGCACCGCGCACTCGATCTCGCGCCCGACGACGCCGGCCTCGACCACGACCTTGGGGTCGTGCTTGCGTGCCTCGTCGATCGCCGCGGGGAGGTCCGCGAGGTCGTCGACCTTGGTGATCCCCAGGCTCGACCCCGCGCGGGCCGGCTTGACGAACACCGGCAGCCCCAGGCCCGCGACCGTCTCCGTCCAGGCGACCGGGTTGCGGTCCCACTCCCCCGGGCGGATGACCGTGTAGGGCGCGATGGGCAGTCCCTGGCCCGCGAGGACGAGCTTCATGAAGTGCTTGTCCATGCCCACGGCCGACGCGAGCACGCCCGCACCCACGTAGGGCACGTCGGCCAGCTCGAGCAGTCCCTGGAGCGTGCCGTCCTCGCCGAACGGGCCGTGCAGCAGCGGGAAGACGACGTCGACCTCGCCCAGCTCGCGCGGGAACTCGCCCGGCTCCAGGACGCGCAGCCCACGCTGCCCGACCGCGAGCGGCAGCAGGACCTCGCCGCCCGTCGCGGTGACCTCGGGCAGGTTGCCCGCCGTGATCTCCCAGCGCTCGGGCTCGTCCGCGGCGAGGACCCACTGGCCCGCCTTGGTGATCCCGACGGGGACGATCTCGTAGCGGTCTCGGTCGATCGCACGCATGACGCCGCCCGCGGTGGCGCACGAGATGACGTGCTCGCCGGAGCGTCCGCCGAAGAGGATGAGGACGCGCGTCTTGCGCGCGGGAGCACTGGGTTCTGGCTGGCTGGACATCGCGGACGACCCTACCGGAACCATGCTTCCCCGAGAGAACAGGAACGTTCCCCGCTCGTGAAGGAGCGGTGATAGAACGGGGGCATGAGCCACCCCCTGCTGACCGACGACCTGCTCGACCGCATCCGCTCGCGCGCCGCGGGCTACGACCGCGAGAACGCCTTCTTCACCGAGGACTTCGAGGAGCTGACCGCGGCCGGCTACCTCCAGGCCTTCGTCCCGGCCGCGATGGGCGGCCCGGGCCTCGGCCTGCGGGACGTGGCGCACGAGCAGATCCGCCTCGCGGGCGCGGCCCCCGCGACCGCCCTGGCCGTCAACATGCACCACGTGTGGACCGGCGTCGCGCGGTACCTGTACGAGCGCGGGGACCACTCGCTCGACTTCGTGCTCGAGGAGGCCGCGCGCGGCGAGGTCTTCGCGTTCGGGTACTCGGAGCCGGGCAACGACCTGGTCCTGTTCGGGTCCCGGACCCAGGCCCGTCCCGACGGCGAGGGCGGCTACTCGTTCCACGGCCGCAAGATCTTCACGTCGCTCTCGCCCGCGTGGACCCGGCTGGGAGTGCTCGGGATCGAGACGGCGGCCGAAGGCGGTCCGGAGCTCGACGGCGACCCTCGCCTCGTGCACGCGTTCGTGACGCGCGAGGGCGGCGGCGTCGACGTCCTGGACGACTGGGACACGGTCGGCATGCGCGCGAGCCAGAGCCGCACGACCCTGCTGGTCGGTGCGCACGCCCCGGCCGACCGGGTCGTCCGGCGCCTGGCTCCCGGCCCCTCGACGGACCCGCTCGTGCTCGCGATCTTCACGACGTTCGAGGTGCTCCTCGCGTCGGTCTACACGGGGATCGGCAAGCGAGCCCTCGAGCTCGCGGTCGAGAACGCGCACCGGCGCACCTCGATGAAGAACGGCGGCAAGCCGCTGTCGCAGGACCCGGACATCCGCTGGCGCGTCGCGGACGCGGGCATCGCGATGGACGGGATCTACCCGCAGATCGACCAGGTCGCGGGCGAGATCGACGCGCTGGTGGACCGCGGCGCCGGGTGGTTCACGGCCGTCGCGGGGCTCAAGGTGCGCGCCACCGAGACGGCGCGCGTCGTGGTCGACCAGGCGATCCGCGTGTCCGGCGGGTCCTCGTACTTCGCGTCCTCCGAGCTCGGGCGACTCTACCGGGACGTGCTCGCAGGGATCTTCCACCCCTCCGACGACGAGTCCGCGCACTCGACGTTCGCGAGCGCGCTGCTCGGACCGGTCGAGGACTGAGCGCTGGGCGGGGCGGCGTCGAGTGCGCCGTTCGGGTCGTCCGGCCGCGGCCGACGACGACCAGAGCTGCACGCTCGACGCACCCGCCCCGTCTCCACCTGCCGGTTGCCCGCGGCACCTGCTCCGCGTCGAGGCGTAATCTCACCTCCATGACGACCGAGCCGACCGGGCAGACCGCGCCCACCGTCCACAGCTCCCCCCTGTCCCCCGCCACGATCGCGGTCGCGGCCGGACGCCCGCCGCGCGAGCAGGGCGGGCCCGTGAACCCGCCCGTCGTCCTGTCCTCGACCTACGTGTCGCGCGGCGTGCAGCAGCCCGGCGAGCTCCTGTACACGCGCATGGACACCGAGACCTGGCACCCGTTCGAGGAGGCCCTGGCCACGCTCGAGGGCGCCTCGGAGCCGGGCATCGTCTTCAGCAGCGGGATGGCGGCGATCGCGGCGGTCTTCTCGTTCGTCCCGGCGGGCGGCAAGGTCGTCGTGCCCCGGCACGCCTACCAGGTGACGCTCGGCTTCGCGGACGACCTCGCGGCCCGCCACGGGGTCGAGGTCGTCCGCGTCGACGTCGCCGACACCGACCAGGTGCTCGGGGCGATCGACGGGGCGGACCTCCTCCTGGTCGAGTCGCCGACCAACCCCATGCTCGAGGTCGCGGACCTGCCCGTGCTCCTTGCCGCGGCACGCGAGCGTGGAGTCCTCACCGCGGTCGACAACACGTTCGCGACCCCGCTGGGCCAGCAGCCCCTCGCCCAGGGCGCGGACGTCGTCGTGCACTCGGTCACGAAGTACCTCGCGGGACACTCCGACGTCGTGCTTGGGGCCGTCGTGACGAGCGACACGGACGTGGCCGCGAAGGTCCGTGCGTACCGGACCCTGCACGGCGCGATCGCCGGTCCGTGGGAGGTGTGGCTCGCGCTGCGCGGGCTGCGCACGCTCGCGCTGCGCGTCGAGCGGTCCCAGGCCAACGCCGCGGAGATCGCCCGGCGCCTGGCCGAGCACCCGCTCGTCGAGGAGGTCCGCCACCCGAGCCTGCCGACCGACCCGGGCCACGAGCGTGCGGCCCGCACCATGACGGGCTTCGGGGCGATCATCGGGCTGCGCCCCCGCGGCGGTCGCGAGGCCGCGGACGCGGTCGTCGAGGCCGTCGAGCTGTGGGTACCCGCGACGAGCCTGGGAGGGGTCGAGTCGAGCCTCGAGCGGCGGCGACGGTTCGCGACCGAGTCGCTCACGGTCCCCGAGGACCTGCTGCGCATGAGCGTCGGCATCGAGGACGTCGAGGACCTGTGGGCGGACCTCGACCGTGCGCTGCGGTCTGCTGCGGGCAGCTAGCGCGCAGCGGGCGTTCCGTCGGCGTCCTGCGGCTCGTACGCGTCCGCGCTGAAGACGACCACGCCCGACTCGAGGTCGACGTCGATCGGGGGTGCGGTGGACGGCGCCTGCGCGATGTCGAGCCGCTGCCGCTCCTTCTCCTCGGTGAGATGCACCCTGCTCGGCTGGAAGACGTCGACGAGCTCGCCGAACGCGCCGGCCCCCGGGCTCTCGCCCGACCCTCGTCCGTCCCCGAGACGCCGGTCCCTGGAGCGCCCGCTCACCATGCGCTCGATCGCGATCAGCGCGACGACCACGAGCACGACGACGAGGAAGAGAGGCGCACCGACGCTGCTGAACCACGGCATGGGGCAACCGTAGGGCGGACGGGTGCCGCTGTCATCCCTCGCGGAGCAGCTGGCCCGGACCGCCCACCGCGACGACCCGGGCGTCGCCGTCGGCGCGAGGCGAGCAGGTCGCGTCTCGCGAGGCGCGTTCCCCGATCGAGACCTTCCCTCCATGCAGCCGTGTCCTGCCCCACCTAGGCTTGAGGCGACCGAGAGCCGCTCCAGGTCGCACGTGCCGAGCAGGAGGCAGACATGGAAATCGCCGCCCGAACGGCCACCCGAACGCCCCGGCGCCGGCAGCGACGACCGGCCGTCTCCGCCGTGTGCGTCGGCGTGCTCCTCGCGCTGACGGCCTGCTCAGGCGCGAACGGCGGCTACGACGCGACGCCCGACGAGTCCCCGTCGCCCACGGCGACACCGGCGCCCAGCCCCTCGCCGTCGGGCGACGCCACCGACTCCCCGGCAGGAGCGACCGGATCGACCGGCTCCACCGAGGAGGACGGGTCGACCGCTGCTCCCGCGTTCCCCGCGAACACCGACCCGGACGTCGCCGAGCCCTCGGCCGGCGCCGCTCTGACCGTGACCGACCTGCGGGTCGGGCGCCACGACGGGTTCGACCGCGTCGTCTACGAGCTGGGAGGCACGGGGACGCCCGGCTGGCGCGTCGAGTACGTCCCGGAGGCGATCGACGACGGCAGCGGGAACGTCTTCGAGATCGCCGGCGACGGCACGCTGCAGGTCATGATCTCGGGCTCGGGCTACCCCACGGACACGGGCGTCCCCGAGTACTCGGGCCCCAACCCCCTGCGTGTCGCGGAGACCGACGAGGTCGAGGAGGTCGCGCTCCGCGGCGTGTTCGAGGGGTACACGCAGTCGTTCATCGGGACCGACGACTCCGACAACCCGTTCCGCGTCTACGCCCTCACGAACCCGACGCGCGTCGTCGTCGAGGTGCGCGACGACGACTGACCAGCCCTGAGCGCACACGTCCGGCCAGGCTCCCCGCGGGGACCGGGCCGGACGCGTCGCTGGCGCCCAGCGCGAGGCGCAGGGTCAGCGCCCCGACGTCACGCCCTCGGACTTCTGGGGACGCGCGAGCAGCCCGCGGGCCATGTCGTCGACCGGCATGCCCTCGTGCAGGACGGCCACGACGCCGGCCGTGATGGGCATGTCGACGCCCACCTTCTGCGCGAGCTCGAGGACGGAGCGGCAGGACTTGACGCCCTCGGCCGTCCCGCCCGTCGCCGCGACGGCCTCGTCGAGGCTCATGCCCTGCCCGATGTGCTTGCCGAGCGTGTGGTTGCGCGACAGGGGGGAGGTGCAGGTCGCGACCAGGTCCCCCATGCCCGCGAGACCCGAGAAGGTCTCGGCGTCCGCACCGAGCGCGAGCCCGAGGCGCGTGATCTCCACGAGTCCGCGCGTGATGACGGTCGCGGTCGTGTTGTACCCGAACCCGCGGCCCTGGGCGATGCCCACGGCGAGCGCGATGACGTTCTTCACGGCGCCGCACAGCTCGACGCCCACGACGTCCGAGTTGGTGTACGGCCGGAAGTAGGACGACGAGCAGGCACCCGCGACGAAGCGCGCGGTCTCCGGGTCGGTCGCGGAGACCACGGTCGCGGTGGGCTGGTGCTCGGCGATCTCGCGGGCCAGGTTGGGGCCCGAGACCACGGCGACCTTGTCCAGCGGGAGGCCCCACACCTCGGCGACGACCTCGCTCATGCGGCGGTCGGTGCTGAGCTCGACGCCCTTCATGAGGGAGACCGCGACTGCCCCCTCGGCGAGGTGCTCGCGCAGCGGGGCGAGCGTCGCGCGGGCGCTCTGCGAGGGGATCGCCACCACGACGAGCTGGGCGCCGGCGAGCGCCGCGGCCGCGTCGGTCGTCGCGGTGAGCCCGGCGGGCAGCTCGATGCCGGGCAGGTAGGCCGAGTTGTGGCGCGTGGCGTTGATGTCCGCGGCGACGTCGGCGTTGCGGCCCCACAGCCTGACCTCGCAGCCCGCGTCGGCGAGCACGGCCGCGAACGTGGTGCCCCAGGCTCCCGAGCCGAGCACGGCTGCCGTGACGGGTGACGGGCTGGTCGCGGTGCTCACTTGCGCTCCTCCGAGCCGGGGTTCTTGCGGACGTCGAACCGCTCGGCCGGGGCCTTCTCGCCGCGGATCTCCTCGAGCAGCCCGGTGATGGCGTCCATGATGCGGTTGGTGGCCTCGCGCAGGGTCACGGAGTCGATGGGACGCTCGTAGAGGTCCGACAGGTCCACGGGCGGGCCCGCGTGCACGGCCACGTTCTTGGGCGGGATCGGCCGGAACCGCTTGCTGTAGCGAGGCAGGATGTCCTGCATGCCCCACTGCGCGATGGGCACCACGGGCATGCGGCTCGCGAGGGCGAGGCGCGCGGCGCCGGTCTTGCCGACCATGGGCCACAGGTCCGGGTCACGGGTCAGGGTGCCCTCGGGGAACACCGCGACGCACTCGCCCAGCGCGAGCTGGTCGACCGCCGCGCTCACCGAGGACGCAGCCCCCGCGGTGTTGCGCTGCACGGGGATCATCCCGGTCCGGTCCAGGAGCAGACGCAGGCCGGGGATCTTCCAGAGCGACGCCTTGGCGAGGATCTTGGGCGCCCGACCGTGGTCGTACAGGAAGTGGGCGAACGTCAGCGGGTCGATGTTCGACATGTGGTTGCCCGCGGCGATGAAGCCCCCCGTGGCGGGGATGTTCTCCGCACCCTGCCAGTCGCGGCGGGTGATCGCGAACATCAGGGGACGCACGATGAGCGCGACGAGTCGGTACGCGCGGCTGTCTGGATGAGCTTTCGGCACGGTCACCGAGCCTACCGGGCCGCGTGCCGTCGTCGGGCCCGACGGCGCCGCTCGCCCGGGGTGAGACCCTCACCCGGGGCGGGGCGCACCCTCAGATCCAGCCGTGCCGGCGCGCGAGGTGGACGGCCTCGTGGCGGTTCGTCGCGCCCAGCTTGGCCGCGGCCGACGAGAGGTAGTTGCGCACCGTGCCCGGCGCGAGCGAGGCGCGCGTGGCGATCTCCTCGACGGGCGCTCCCCCGGCGGCCAGCTCGAGCACGTCGGCCTCACGGGGCGTCAGGGGGCTCGCGCCGGCCGCGATGGCCTCGGCGGCCAGCTCGGGGTCCACGTAGCGTCCGCCGCCGTGGACCTGACGCACCACGTCCGCCAGGACGCGCGACGAGACGGTCTTGGGCAGGAACGCGCGCACCCCGGCCTCGAGCGCGCGCTTGAGGTACCCGGGGCGCCCGTGGCTCGTGACCATGACGACGCCGCACGCCGGCACCTCGGACGCCAGGGCCTGCGAGACCTCGATCCCGTCGAGGCCGGGCATCTGGAGGTCGAGCACCGCGACGTCCGGCAGGTGCTTGCGCGCTGCCGCGAGCGCCTCGGTCCCGGACGCGGCCTGGACGACGACCTCGAGGTCGTCCTCGAGCGAGAGCAGGGTGGCCAGGGCGTCGCGGATGAGGTTCTCGTCGTCGGCGAGCAGGATGCGGATCACGCGGTGGGGCCTTCCTGGGCGGGGCGAGGGGCGCCGGTGCCGCGGCCCCGGGGGACGAGCGGCATGCGCGAGACGAGGCTACCGACCGCCGGGAGCGGGACGCTGGCCGTGAGACGGAACGTGGGGGGCTCGAGGTGGGTCTCGAGCCGGCCGCCGGCACCGGCGAGCCGCTCGCCGAGCCCGATCAGCCCGGACCCGCTGGGGCTGCCCGGGCTCGTCGTGGTGCGGTCCAGGTCGGGGACGCCGTCGTTGGTCACGGTCAGGACCGCCTCGCCCCGCTCGACGCCCAGGGTGATCTCGCAGCGCGTCGCGTGGGCGTGGCGGACCACGTTGGTCACGGCCTCGCGCACGACCCAGGCGAGCGCCTCCTGCGTGGTCTCGGGCAACGAGTCCTCCTCGCCGTCGCCGGACGACTCGATCGTGGTCTCGATGTCGGCCGACCGCAGGACTGAGCGTGCGCCGCTGAGCTCCGCGGCCAGGTCCGCGGCCCGGTAGCCCGCGACGACGGCCCGGACCTCGCGCAGCGAGTCCTGAGCGATCTGGCGCACCTCGAGCATCTGCTCGGCCGCGCCGGGGCGTCCGCGCGAGGCGAGCTCCGCGGCGAGCTCGCTCTTGACGGCCACGACCGAGAGCGTGCGGCCGAACACGTCGTGCAGGTCGCGCGAGAAGCGCAGCCGTTCCTCCGCGACCGCCAGGCGCGCGTGCAGGACGCGGTTGCGCTCCTGCTCCCACACGATCCCGAGCATCCACACCGACACGCGGTAGGACGCGAAGATTCCCACGCACATGAGGACGACGCCGATGCCCTGGCCCACCGCGATGCCCGCCGCCGTCTCGTCACGGACCGGGGCGACGAACCACGAGACGAGCCCCGAGACCGCCGCGACGCCCACGGCCCCGAGCGCCAGCCACCGGAAGGTCAGGAGCGGCGCGCAGGCCGCGACCGAGAACGCGGTCGCCGCGGTCACGACCAGGACCGGGGTGTTGCCCTGGAACATCGATCCCTCGCCGGTCGGGTAGGCCGCGAGGCCGACCACGCACGTCGCGAGCGCGAGCCCCCACATGGTGCCCGGCGCCCACCGGGGCGGGGGTGGCCCGCCGAGGAACCGGGTGATCCCGTACCGGATGACGACGATGCAGGACGCCGTGTGCGCGAGGCACAGGCCGATCAGCGGGGCGAGCAGCACCGGGTGCCCGGTGGGCACCTCGCCCACGATCCACAGCACCACGAAGAGCTCGAACGTCGCGACGACGTACAGCGACCAGCGCGTGTAGGTGTCGAACCGTTCGGGGTTGCTGCGACGCGACCACGCGCCGACGAGGGGGTTCCAGCTCACGGGGTCAGCCTTTCACGCGGGATCGTCGGCGGGGCGCAGGGGTGGCTCCGGTGTGGTCCGGGTGCTCCGGGTGCGCTGTTGCTCCGGGTGCTCCGGGTGCTCCGGGTGCCGAGCACGAGGTTGCGGTCGCTCTCAGCGGGAGAG
>NZ_JBHXBO010000170.1:0-9112 GCF_042726775.1 Oerskovia sp. NPDC060287 | reverse complement strand
CTCGTGCTGAACCCCGGGATCCTCGCCGCCGGAGCCGAGCTCGACGTGCCCGCGCACCAGCTTGCCTGGCGAGTGAACGTCGCCCCGTTCCTCGCGCTCGACGAGTCCGCGACGACCACGATCACCCTGGGTGTCAGGGCCTCGGGCTCGAGCCGTGAGGACTGTGGTCCGCTCCGGCTCCTGACCGTCGACGAGTGGTGGGCGCGAGGGATCCCTGAGTCGATCGCGGCCTTCGTCCGTCCGAACGACCCGGTGATCGCCACGCTCCTCGGTGAGGCGGCGGAGCTGCTGGCGGACAGGACCGGCTCGCCGTCTCTCGAGGGCTATCAGTCCGGACCCGAGCGAGTCCATCAGATCGCTGAGGCGGTCTACGACGCCATGCAGGCGCGGCAGATCCGGTACGTCGAGCCGCCCGCCTCCTTCGAGGGAACTGGCCAGCGGGTCAGGTCGCACGCCCAGGTCCTCGACGAGCGATGGGGTACCTGCCTGGACCTTGCCTGCACCTACGCAGCAGCACTCGAGCAGGCCGGGGTGCACCCGATCCTCGCGCTGGTCGAGGGGCACGCCTTTGCCGGGTTCCTGACGGAGGACAGCCAGCTCCCCACCATCGCGGTGGTCGACCTCGGGATCGTCACGACGATCGCCGACTCGTCGCTCTTCGACGCGGTCGAGACCACGGCGCTCTGCAGCGGCGAGTCGACGACGTCCTTCGACGAGGCGCGTGGCCACGTCCGCCGATGGTGGTCGGCCGGCCTCGACGAGCTGAGGTTTCTGCTCGACGTCCACGCGGCCCACCGTCGCGTCAAGCCGTTGCCCACGATCCGCACGGAGGGTGACACTCGCGTCGTCGAGGTCGTTCGGGAGGCCGTGCCGGTTCCTGCTCGGCGGATCCCGGCACAGGTCGTACCGACCGGTGTGTCGGCCCAGCCGGGAAGCGACGCTCCAGCGCGCATCGAGAAGTGGCGCAGGGCCCTCCTCGACATGACCTACATGAACCCGCTCCTCAAGCGAAAGGACGCGAGCAGCATCCCGCTCCACGTTCCTGCGGGAGGGATCGGTGCGTTCGAGGACAAGATCGCCAGCAAGGAACGGGTGCGCCTCGTCCCGCACGACGAGCTCGCGGCGATCCACAGCGCCCAGGGGGCGCGTACCGCGCGTGACGTCGACACCGACGTCTTGCGCCGGATCCTTGAAGAGGAGAACACGCTCTACGCTGCGCTGAGCACCAAGGAGTACCGGACAAAGCTCGTCAACCTGGCACGCAAGGCGCGCACGGTGACCGAGGAGACCGGGACCAACAACCTCTACCTCACGCTCGGGACCCTCGAATGGACGGAGCGAGCCAAGAAGGGCGCCGCGCCGCTCTTCCTCCTGCCGGTCAAGCTCGTCGGCGGACGGGGGACCACACCGTTCACGCTCGAGGTCGACGACTCCAGGGAGATGGAGCCCAACTACTGTCTGGTCGAGAAGCTCCGGCTGACCTGGGGCCTGGAGATCCCCGAGCTCAGCAACCCGGGCTCAGACGATTCGGGGATCGACATCGATGGTGCCTTCGCGGCCGTGCGGACGGCGATCCTGCGCTCGAACGCGACGAGCTTCCACGTCGAGGAGACGGCCCACCTTGCTCTCCTGCAGTTCTCCACTCTCGAGATGTGGCGCGATCTCAGCACCAACTGGGCGTCCTTCATGGAGCGGCCGGTGGTGCGGCACCTCGTCGAGACCGCAGGTCAGCCGTTCGTCGACGACATCGACGTTCCTGAGGCCGACAAGGGGGCCGAAGCGACGACCTACCTGCCGATCCCGGCGGACGGGTCGCAGCTCGAGGCAGTGCGGTGGGCTGCGGCGGGCAAGTCCTTCATCCTCGAAGGTCCGCCGGGGACGGGTAAGTCGCAGACGATTACGAACCTGATCTCGCACCTTCTTGCCGAAGGAAAGAAGGTGCTCTTCGTCGCCGAGAAGCCGGCCGCGCTCGAGGTGGTGAAGAAGCGCCTGGACGATGTCGGGCTCGGGACGTTCAGCCTCGACCTGCATGGTCGAAACCAGACCGTGTCAGCGGTCCGGGAGCAGCTGACGGCGGCGCTCGAGGCCCAGGTCGACGGCGCTTCGACCTGGGATGCCCTGCGCTCGAGCTATCGCGGTCTCGTCGAGAGCCTGAGTCGATACCCGGACCAGGTGCACGAGGAGGGGCCCGTCGGGGTGTCTTCGTGGGAAGCGAGGCAGGTCCTGCTCGAGCTGCAGGAGATCGTGGCGGGGGGCGAGGCGGACATCGAGGCGCCGCGTGCACTGGTGATGGGAGCGACTCCGCTCGGTACGGTCTACGACGCTGCGAGAGACCTCGGCAACGCGTTGCTCGACCTCGGCACCGCTCCGGCGGTCTCGCCGTGGCGTCTCGCAGGAGCGCTCGACGCGGACGCTCTCGACCGCCCGGCGATCGCGGGAGCGCTTGCCAGGGTCGGGGCCGCGGACCAGGTCGTCAGCGACCCGGTCCTGCGGGCGTTGACCACGATCGCACGCACACCGGTCGAGTTCGAGGCGATCGCTGCATGGCTCGACTCCGTCCGGGCGGGGGTCGGTCGGTCCACGGTCGAGGCGAGCACGCAGGTCACACCGCAGTGGCGCGCGCACGCCGAGCAGACGATCAGTGCCGTCGCACGGTTCCGCTCGACGTACGGACCACAGCTCGGTGTCTTCGCACCCGGGGTGATGACGTTCGACCTGGACGGTCTCGTCGCTCGGTCGGTTGCGATCGACGGCCGCCTGTTCGGCAAGAAGAAGCTGCGGCGTGCGCTGCTGGCCGAGCTCGCACCGGTGATGACGGTCTCGTCGGGAGAGCCTCTCCCGTTCGCCCTCGGCACCGTGACCGCGGTACTGCGCGGGCTGGTGTCGGTTCGCGAGGCTCTGGGCGGACTGGTCGGTTACGCGAGCCAGCTCCCGGGGATCGCCCTCCCCTTTGCGTGGAACCCCCTCGACCACGGGCAGGCTTCCGAGGTTGATCGCTCGGTCCACGGCCTGGACGCTGCCCATCGTCTGCGGGCCACGCTGGGTGCCGGGCGCCCGGAGGCGTCGACCGCTCAGGCCACGGCTGATGCGGTCACGGCCGAGGTGCTGCGCACGCGAACCCCGGGTGATGTCCTTCCGGGGGCTGCTGTCCGAGAGCTCGGTACGGCGTGGTCCGGATATGTCGCGGTGCTCGGGGCGAACCCTGAAGGGCTCGAGTTCTGGCTCGCTGGCAGGAGCCGAGGACTTGCCATGTCGGACGACCTACTTCAGTGGAGAGCGGACTCGGCCGGCGGTGCTTTCATCCGGCTCCAGCGCTGGGTTCGGGTGCGTCGTGCGCTGACGGTGCTGACGGGTCTCGGCCTGGGGGTCGTAGAGCGGCCCGTGCTGTCGGGGAAGCTCCTGGGCCCGGACGTCGAGAACAGCATCCGTCTGGCCGTGGCGAGGGAGGTCCTTGCGGAGCGGTTCGACTCCACCGGGCTCTCGGCCTTCGATGACCTTGCCCGGTCCCGGCTGGTCGAGCGGTTCGTGGACACGGGGCAAGACGTTCGTCGGCGCATGGTCGCGGAGCTCCCTGCTCGCATCGTCCGGGCGCGCACCTTCGATCCTGGACAACGGGTCGGTATGGTCGCAGACCTGCGCCAGCAGCTCAGCCGACGGCGGAGCGGCCTTCCGATCAGGCAGCTGCTGCATCGCTACGGCGCTCTCATCACCGAGATCACTCCGTGCGTGCTCATGAGCCCGCACTCGGTCGCGCGGTTCCTCCCGTCCGACGCGGTGGACTTCGACGTGGTCGTCTTCGACGAGGCGTCGCAGATCCGGGTCCCTGAGGCGATCGGTGCGATGGGGCGTGGCAAGGCGGTCGTGGTGGTCGGAGACTCGAAGCAGATGCCACCGACGGCGATGTTCTCCTCGACGAGCGCACCGGAGGATGAAGAAGGGACGGTCAACGAGGAGTCGCTCCCGGTTCCCTCCGACCTCGAGTCGATCCTCAGCGAGGCGAGCGAGTCGCGACTGCCCAGGCTTCTCCTGTCCTGGCACTATCGAAGCCGTGACGAGTCGCTCATCGCGTTCTCGAACCAGCACTACTACGACGGAAGGCTCTCGAGCTTCCCGACGCCACCGGTGAACGGTGCCACGAGTGCCCTGCTGCTGCGCCGCGTCGAGGGGGAGTGGGAAGGGGGCTCGCGGGGTGCGGCGCGCGTCAACCGTGCCGAGGCCGAGGCGGTGGTCGAGGAGGTGCGTCGGAGGATCTTCGCGAACCCCGGACAGAGCATCGGGGTGGTCACGTTCAACACCCAGCAGCGCGACCTGATCTTCGACGCGCTCGACGCCGACCCGGACCCGCGGATCCGTACCGCGCTCGATCAGGAGGTCGAACCGGTCTTCGTCAAGAACTTGGAGAACGTCCAGGGCGACGAGCGTGACGTCATCCTCTTCACGCTCGCCTTCGCCAAGGATGCCCGGGGCAAGGTCCCCTTGAACTGGGGTCCGCTCACGCGCGCAGGTGGCGAGCGCAGGCTCAATGTCGCGGTCACACGTGCCAAGGAGCAGGTGGTCATCTTTGCGTCGTTCGATCCTCACGACCTGGACCTGAGCACTTCTGGTTCGGTGGGCCTGGAGCACCTGAAGGACTATCTGCTCCTCGCGAAGAATGGTGTGGAGCACGCCAGTCTTCGTCGGCCGTCCGCTCGCGACCGTCACCGGGAGGAGGTCGTCGGTGCGCTCGAGGAGACGGGGCTCGAGGTTCGTTCGAACATCGGGTTGTCCGACTTCACGGTCGACCTCGCCGTGCGGACCGATGCTTCGAGCCCATGGGTCGCGGTGATGCTCGACGGTCCGGTCTGGGCTTCTCGCGGCAGCGTGGGAGATCGAGAGGGGTTGCCGTCGGCTGTGCTGGTCGGCTCGATGGGGTGGGCGCGGGTCGAGCGGGTCTGGCTCCCGACGTGGATTCGTGATCCTGCCGCCGTCGTCACCGGCATCGAGGCGGCGGCCAAGGCTGCCGGGGTGGAGCCGACGCGGGAGGGGCCGGAGGTACCTGTTCCGCCCTCAGGTCCCGAGCCGATGGACCTGACGAGCGTCTCGACCGACGAGGTGCTGACACGTGAGCTCGTGCCGGGGGCGGTGGACCGGGAGGTCCAGGACGCGCTGCGCCCTGGGGGACGGTACGCAGGAGTCGTGTCCGCTCCTGTGGCCTCGCCGATACCGGGTAGCACGACCTTCCGCGCGGCGTCAGACGGGATACGGCACTCCACCTGGGTTCTCGACGACTCGACTTCAGTGAGGTCGAAGAAGATCGTCCGGGCTGAGATCGACGACATCATCGCGACCGAAGGGCCGATTCTTGTCGATCGCCTTGCGCGCACTCTCGCAGGCCGTTTCGACCTGACACGTGTGCGAGAGGGGCGTAGGGAACAGATCCTGGCCCTGGTCCCGCGAGGGGTCGTCAAGAAGGCTCTGAACGGTGACCGTGTCGCATGGCCTGTCGACGTCGACCCTGAGATATACGGGGGTTTCCGTCTCAACGACGGTGAGGAGAAGCGCGATATCGGGGACGTTCCCTATCACGAGCTCCGCAACACCATGGTGGCGGTGGTTCGTCGGGCGCACGGCCTGACCGATGAGGACACCCTGCGAGAGACGGCACGGGTGTTTGGTGTGGGTCGTCTTGCTTCGAAGGTCCGCCCACGCCTCGAGGATGTCCTTGACGCGGCGGTGCGGGAAGGGCTTCTGGTCGAACGCGCGGGCATGGTCCAGGCCGACCTGGCCTGACACGACCTAGTCGTGCCTGCGGGACGGGCCGGGCAGTGAGCGCGTGTTCGCGGGGCGAGCGAATGTCGCGCTCACTGAACGACTCGACGCCGTGCCCGTGACTGCGGACGCCGGTGGTCTCGCCCGAGGTGTGGCCTGCGCGATCCGGCCAACGGCCCCTGTGGACAACCCTGGCGCCACCCCTCGACGCCGCCACGATGGTCCCGTCGATGCAGCGCGCACTCGGCGCGGTGCGATCGAGCAGGGGGAGCCAGCATGGGCAAGGGCGTCACATGGGTGTGGGGCGTCGCGAGCGCGGTCCTCGCCGCCCTCGTCGTCGCAGGTGCCTGCACGGTCCTGGTGTCGTGGATCGTGGGTGTGGGCCGGGGTGACGAGGACCTCGCGTATCACGGGGCGGTCAACACGATGGCGCTCGCGGCCCACCTGCCGTGGTTCTTCACGCACTACTGGGTGCGACCGACACTCACCGGTCTGCTGCTGCCGTTCGTCGGCGTGCTGCTCGCTCCGTACCTCCTCGTGCTCCTGTTGTTGTTCACGATGGAGACGCCCGGGGTTACGGGGCACCTGCGGACGATCGCTTTCGGCACCATGATCGTCGCCCCGATCGCCGGACCGGTGTGGTTCGTCGCACGGTGCCGCCGCCGGTGGGCGCGCATGGTCGCGCTGGCCGCGACGGTCGAGGGCGGCCGGGTCGTCGAGGTCGTCGAGTCCGTCCACCACGGGCAGTGGACCGCGGTCCGCCTCGTCGACGTCCGGACCGGTGAGCGGGAGCAGGCATCGCTGTGGGGGCACTACAGCCGACGTGACGTGTGCGTGGTCGACGGCCCGCTCGCCGTCCTGGACCATGCCGCCGCGATCGTCCGGGGGTTCGGCGCGCCACGCGTCCGGATCCGCCCGACGACGCACGACGTCACCGCACCCGCGTGACCTCGACCCGCCCCAGCAGCTCCTCGAGCACGCTCTCGCTCACGACGGGGATCCCGTACCGCCGCGCGGTCCGGGCCTTCCCGGACAGCGAGTCCGGGTCGGCCGCGATCACGACGCGTGTGCGCCTGGTGACGTTCGGCCAGGGTGACAGTCCGGCAGCACGCGCCTCGCGCTCCCAGTCCTCGCGGGGCCGCGTCATGGCCCCGGTCAGCACGATCTCGTCGCCCTGAACCAGCGCGAACCGAGGCCGCGCGGCCACGGTCGTGACGGCCCCACCCGGCACACCGGCGCCGTCAACACCGTCATCCCCACCCGGCCCGACGGCGTCGCTCGCCTCCGAGCGAGGGTGCGCTCCGGCGTCGGGCTGGGTGGCGAGCACCGGACCGGACGCCGCGCGCTCGACCGCCGCCGCGACGTCGTCGGCATCCATCCCGAGCTGGCCGGCGACCTCGTGGAGGTCTGCGACCTCGGCGTCCGAGAGCACGCCGTCCTCGAGCGCGACCCGCGCGAGCGCGTCGAGGTACCCGTGGTGCAGCGACTCGACCTGCGTACGGCCGAGCCCTGCCTCCTCGGCCGCGGCGAGCAGGGCGCCGCGCTCGGTGAAGGACACGTACCGGTCGAGCAGGGCGAGGTCGAGGAGCGCGAGGTAGTCGTCGGCCTCGACGGGGAAGGGCACGCGGTCGAGGCGGTCGGACAGGCCCGAGAGCCAGTGGCCCGTGGGTCGGCTCGCGCCGCGCAGCACGGGGGAGAAGGCGCCCGAGGCTGCAAGGCCGGGCCACGAGTGCGTGGCAGACGCCTCGTGGGCCTGGGCCCAGAGAGGGTCGGCGTCGTCGAGCCCCAGGTAGTGCTCGAGGAGCCCCGCGGTGGCGCGGGCGTCGCCGAGAGCCGAGTGCGCGCCGTCGTGCACCACGCCCGCGAGCTCGCAGCAGATCGCGAGACCGCGCGGCGCGGACGGCAGGAACGTCCCGGCCAGGCGCATGGTGCACAGGCACGCGAGCGGGTCGATCCCCACGGGCAGGCCCACGCGCCCGAACTCGGCGCGCAGGAAGCGCGTGTCGAAGCTCGCGTTGTGCGCGACGATCACGCGCCCCTCGAGGAGCCGCGCGAGGTGCGGCGCGACGACCGCGAACGTGGGCGCGAGGCTCACGTCGGCCGCGCTGATGCCGTGCACGTGCTGCGGGCCCAGGTCGCGCTCGGGGTTCACGAGCGTGCACCACTCGTCCTGGACGCGGCCGGCGGTGTCGGTGAGGACGACGGCGATCTCGGCGATGCGGTCGTGCTGGCGTGGCGAGAACCCAGTGGTCTCGAGGTCGATCACGGCGAATCCGGGCACGGGGACCAGAGTGCCAGTCGAGCCGCCGAACGGCGAAGTCGTCCACAGGGCCTGTGGGCGCTGCCGGTACGCTCGGCCCATGACCTCCGCCGCCTCGGTGCTGTACGACCCGGTCGTCCAGCAGACGGTCGCCGCCCTCCGGGTGCGCTTCCAGGGATCGCCGTGGACCGTCGTGCAGGACGAGCAGGGGGTCGTGCGGGTCGCGATCGACCTGGCCGACACCTCGTGGTGGGAGGTCCTGCAACGCCAGGGCTTGAGCACCTCGTTCACGTTCGAGCTGCGCTTCCGGCCGGACCGGCGCTCGTGCACGATCACCGACGTCGAACGCACGCTCGTCTGGTCGGTCGGGTTCGACGGACGTACGCGCCCGCAGGCTGTCGTCGACCGGAAGAGCTCGCGGGGTCGGACGATCACCTTCCGACGGACTGTCGTCGACACCCCGCTCGAGGGTCGGGTCGTGGACGTCTCGTTCGGCTCCGAGGACGTGCGCAAGGTCGTGCGCGAGGTCCTCACCGACTACGGATGGCGCGAGACCATGCCGATCGAGATGAAGATCGGCATCGGGGCGGGGATCATCGGCGTGGCCGTTGCGGCCGGGGCGGTGGTCGTCGCGGCGCTCGTGGGCACGGGTGCGCTGGGCTCCTGACCTCCCGCTCGACGCGCGAGTCCGTCGAATCGTTTCTAACCTGGACGGGCATACCAACTCAGGGGAGATCTGCTGTGCGTACTGCTGCCATCACGGCCAGCGTCCTGGTGTCCGTCGGACTGCTCGCGGGGTGCAAGGGAGGCGCCGGCTCAGGGCCCGCGTCACCCTCGCCGACCGCGACCGACCCGTCACCGACCGACCCGTCGACCGAGCCCACGAGCCCGCCGCCGGTCGAACCGACCGGCGGGCCATCGCCCGAACCGACCGGCACGGGGCCGACGGGGCCGACGGGCACGCCGGGCCCGTCCGAGGCCCCGGACCCCGGCGACGTCTCGATCGAGGTGTACATCCCGGAGCGCACGGCCCCGCCGTCGAGTGACTGAGCCCCGGAGCAGCACGACGCACGACGGGCCGGACCTCGTCACCGAGGCCCGGCC
>NZ_JBHXBO010000169.1:3989-9137 GCF_042726775.1 Oerskovia sp. NPDC060287 | reverse complement strand
GTCCTCGTCGGGACCGGCGAGACCCCGCCGTCACAGCACCGTCACACGACCCGTCGCACCGCTCCCAGGGCGCCGTCTAGGCTGGTACCTGTCCCGCCCCACCACCCGAGGAGCAGCATCGTGCGCCGACCGGCCACCTCGCGCGACCGTGAAGCACGCAACCGCCGCGTCGCGATCATCGTGATCTTCGCGCTGTCCGCAACGTTCGTCATCCCCGCGCTCGGCTTCCTGATCTTCTGACGCCGGCGCGAGCAGCGCCGCTGCCGGGAGAGGGCCGGGCGTCGCCCCGGCACGCGAGCCGAGACCTCCCGTCCGTCGGCCCCTCGCGGCAGGATGGCCCCATGACCGCCGCCGGCCGCCACGGGCCCACGCTCAGCCTCGACGACCTCAACCGCGCGCTGCTCGCGCGCCAGCACCTGCTGGCCCCGCGCCCTTCCTCGGCGCCGGGGGCGCAGGCCGGTCCCCGCACGCCGACCCTCGCCGAGGTCGACCATCTCGTGGGGCTCCAGTCGCAGGTCCCCACGACCCCGTACCCCGGGTTGTGGTCGCGCCTCGACGGGTTCCGCACCGACGACCTCGCGGACCGGTTCCTCGACCGCTCGGTCACGCGCATCGCGGTCATGCGCGGCACGGTCCACCTCGTCACGGCCGACGACGCCCTCGAGCTGCCGGGCGTGCTGCGCCCGCTGCTCGAGTCGGGTGTGCGTGTGGGCAGCGTCCACGCCAAGGCGCTGGTCGGCACCGACCTCGACGACGTCGCGGCGGCCGCGCAGGACCTCCTGGCCGAGGGGCCGCTCACCTCGACCGACCTGGGCAGGCTCCTCGGGGAGCGCTGGCCCGACGTCCACCCCCAGCACCTGGCCTACACGGCCCGTTGCTACCTCCCGCTCGTCCAGGTCACGCCGCGCGGGGTGTGGGGAGCGAGCGGCTCCGGCACGACGACGACCTGGACCACGGCCGACGCCTGGACCGGACGACCGAGCCGAACGCTGCGAGACCCCGACGAACGCTTCGAGGCCCTCGTGCGCCTCGTGCGGCGCTACCTCGCCGCGTTCGGCCCCGCCACCGTCATGGACGCCCAGCGGTGGTCCGGGCTGACGGGCCTGCGCGACGTCGTCGGGCACCTGCGACCCGAGCTCTCGACCTTCACCGGGCCCGAGGGCAAGGAGTACCTCGACCTGCCCGGTGCGCCGCGCCCCGGCGCGGACGCCCCCGCCCCCCTCGCGCTCGTCGCGGAGTTCGACAACCTGGTGCTGGGCCATGCCGACCGCACGCGCGTCGTGGACGACGTGCGGCGCAGGGCGATCACGACCGTCAACGGTCAGGTGCCCGGGACGGTCCTCGTGGACGGCTATGTCGCCGCGACGTGGAAGGTCCGACGGTCCGGTCCCCGGCCGGCCACGACGCCCGACGCGGCCGTGTACCTCGACGTCACCCCGCTCGGCCACGTCTTCACGCCCACCCAGCGCGCCGCCCTCGAGGAGCGCGGCGACGAGCTGCTGCGGTTCGTGGCCCCCGAGGCGACCGAGCGCGTGGTGGCGGTAGGGCGTGGTGGCGGTAGGAGCGCAGTAGGCCTCAGGCCGCGACGGGTGCGACGTCCCCTGCATGGTCGGCCGTGAGGTCCCCCGTCTCGCCGGCCTGCACGGCGCGCCGACCGAGCACGATCGTGTAGACCCAGAACGCCGCGAGCGCGATCGCGCCGATGACGATCTTGAGCCACCACGCCATGCTCGACCCGGTCACGAACCCCTCGATGATCCCGGAGACCGCGAGGACCACCACGAGCCCGATCGCGATCGTGAAGAGCGCCCGCCCTTCCTCCGCGACGGCCCGCCCGCGGGTGCGCGGCCCCGGGTCGATCAGGGCCCAGAAGAGTCTCAGCCCGGCGGCTCCCGCGACGAAGATCGCCGTGAGCTCGAGCAGGCCGTGCGGGGCGATGAGCGTGAGGAACGTGTCGAGCTCGCCGTAGTACGCCATCATGCCGCCCGTCGACCCGACGCCGACCGCGTTGGCGAACATGATGTACGCCGGGAAGACCCCGGAGATCCCGAGCGCGATGCACAGCGCGGCGATCCGGGCGTTGTTGGTCCAGACCATCGACGCGAAGCCCGCACCGGGGTCGTAGTAGCTCGCGAAGGCCTCGTCGACGTACTGCTCGCGCTGCGCGGGCGTCCCCATCGAGGCGAGCGCGTCGGGGTTCGTGGCGACCCACCACCCCGAGATCACGGCGACGCCCACGAACAGGACCATGATCGTCACGGTCCACCACCGGATCCGGTAGAGGGCTGCGGGCACCGAGACGGTCGCGAACCGCACGACGTCACGCCACGCGGGCTCGTGGGCCCCGGCGATGCGCGTACGGGCACGCCCGAGCAGGTCGGAGAGCCGCGTGATGAGCACCGGGTCCGGGGCAGCCGAACGGATCGTGGACAGGTGCGTCGCGACCGACTGGTAGAGGCGGACGAGCTCGTCGGCCTCGGCGCCGTCGAGCGAGCGCTTCTTGGTCAGCTCCTCGAGTCGCGACCACTCGGCGCTGTGCACGGCGTTGAAGGCATCCAGGTCCACGCGGCAACCTTGCCACACCTGGACCCTCCGGGACCGCCCTTGACCTACAGTGGGCCGGACCGCTTCGTGGCCGTCCGCGCGACGGGGCACGAGGTTCGACGAGGCACGAACGAGGAGCACGAGTGCGAGACGGCATCCTGACCGGCGAGGGAGTGGTCCTCGACGCACGACCGGCGTCGTTCGTGACGCGCGCCCTGGGGGCCGTGATCGACCTGACGGCGATCGGGATCGTGCTGTTCGCCCTGCTCTTCGCCACGGCCGGGTCGGCGCTCGACGCGGTGAGCCCAGAGTTCGCCCCGGCGCTCTGGGCCGTGATCCTGGTCCTCGTCATGGTGGGCATCCCCACCACGGTCGAGACGCTCTCGCGCGGCAGGTCGCTCGGCAAGCTGGCCCTGGGCATCCGGGTCGTGCGCGACGACGGCGGCCCGGTCCGCTTCCGGCACGCGTTCATCCGTGCGCTCGTGGGCGTGGGCGAGCTGTGGCTGACGTTCGGCTCGGTCGCCCTCATCGCGTCGCTGTCGAACGACAAGGGCAAGCGCGTGGGCGACATGCTCGCGGGGACGTACGCGATCCGCGTGCGCGGCGGGAGACCGACGTACGCCGCGATCTCCATGCCGCCCTACCTGGCGGCCTGGGCGGTGCACACCGACATGCGCAAGCTCCCGGACGGCCTGGCCCTCGCGGTGCGTCAGTTCCTGGGCCGCGCGGCCACGCTCAACCCGGCCTCGCGCGTGCGGATCGGGCAGGACCTCGCGGGCCGCATCGAGCGCTACGTGGCCCCCGGCCCGCCGCCCGGCACGCCCCCCGAGGACTTCCTGTGCGCGGTGCTCGCCGAGCGGCGCAACCGGGACTGGGTCACGGCCCAGCGGGGGCAGCAGCTCGCGCACGAGCAGGGCGAGATGCTGCACCGGCTGCCGTACTCGGTGCCCGACCCTCGGAGCTGACCGCCGCGTAGCCGGCACGCCCGCCGGGCTCGGCCGACCTGGCCGCCGCGGAATCAGCCGTCCGGACCGCTGGGGCCTCGAAGCGGCCGAAGACCGCCGCGAGCGCCCCCAGGACGAGCGCCGCGGCTCCGAACCACAGGGGACGGCTGGCCCACCAGTCGGCGCTCCACGCCTCGGGCAGCGCCGAGCCCAGCCCGAGCAGCACCACACCGATCACGACGAACATCGCGGTCAGGTGCCACAGGTACAGCGTCATGGAGCGCGCTGCGACCCACGTCACGAGCGTCGCGCCTCGTCCGCCCGCCCAGCGCACGACGACGGCGCGCACCGCGAGCGCCACGCTCACCTGGAGCACCGCGTGGGTCACGGCGAGGGCCGTGGGCGGGCCGAGGTTGGAGATCGCGTCGCCGGGCATCCCGATGAGGCTCAGAGGGTAGGGGCCCGCGGTGACGAGGCCCGCCATCGCGGCGAGCGACGCCGCGGCCGTGAGCCACAGGGCACGACGCGAGGGCAGCGCGTCGCGGCGCACGAGGTCGACGTACGCGATCCCCAGGACGTAGGGCACGGCCCAGCCGAGCAGGACGTTGACGACCGCGACCTGGTCCACGCCGGCACCGAAGCGCAGCGCGTCCACGAGCAGCGGTGCGGCCACGACGAGCGCGACCAGACGCCCCCCCCACGCCCGGTAGGCGCGCAGCAGGGCCGGCGTGACGGCGAGCAGCAGCAGGTAGACCCCGAGGAACCACAGGAGCTGGGGCGCGATGCGTGCGACCTGCTGCACCGCCCCCTCCGGGACCCCCAGCGCAGGCAGCACGAGGACCGCGACGGTCCACGTACCGACGAAGGCCGCGACGGGCCTCCAGATGCGCGGCAGCCGGCGGCGGACCACGTCCCACCCGGCCGCGACGACGCCCTGGCGACGGGCGGTCGGGACCGGAGCTGCGCCGTCGGCCCCTGCGCCCGTGCCGCGCCACAGCTGGTACGCCGCCGACGCGCCCGCCGCGAAGAACAGCAGCGGCAGGACCTGCAGGACCCACGTGAGGGTCCATGCACCGCCGTGCGACAGCGCGTTGCCGATGCCGAGCCGTTCGCCGTCCCACGTGGCCTCGGGCATGAGCCAGTGGACGCTGAGGACCGCGAGGGTCGCGAGGGCGCGCACGGCGTCGACGAACACGTCGCGCCTGGCGGCGTCGCCGGGCGGCACGGAAGCCCGACGGCGGAGCGTCGGGTCGAGCGGTCCGGTCGCGAGCGTCTTGCCCGACACCTGGGCGGGGAGGCGGCCGACGCTGCGGCGAGGGACGCCGTCCGCCGTGCGGTCGGGACGTGCAGCGGGCGGGGCGGGCGGCCGGGACGGCCGTGCGGAAGGGGCGTCGACGACGGCCACGGGATGCTCCTCGAGACGGGGATCAGGTTCCCTGTCAGTCTTGAAGATCCCGGTTCGTCCCAGAATGGGAGCCGCCCCCGAGGCGGTGGCGGCGATCCGGCAAGTCCTGCGGGGGATGTCCCCCGGACCCGTCCCGCAGGCACCGCCACCACACGCTCAGTCCCGCAGGCACCGCCACCACACGCTCAGTCCCGCAGGCACCGCCACCACACGCTCAGTCCCGCAGGCACCGCCACCACACGCTCAGTCCCGCAG
>NZ_JBHXBO010000169.1:0-3890 GCF_042726775.1 Oerskovia sp. NPDC060287 | reverse complement strand
GGTACCTCAGTACCGCGAGCACCCGCCGGTGGTCCCCCGCGTCCTGCGGCAGGCCGAGCTTGCCGAAGATCGACGTCACGTTCTTCTCGACCGCGCCGTACGACAGGAACAGGCTCTCCGCGATCGCGGTGTTGGACCGCCCCTGCGCCATGAGCTCGAGCACCTCGCGCTCGCGCGGCGTGAGGCGTCCCAGGCCGTCGTCGAGGCGCGAGGCGCCCATGAGCTGGCTCACGACCTCGGGGTCCAGGACCGTCTGCCCCGCCGCGATCCGGGTCAGCGCGTCGAGGAACTCGCTCACGTCCGCGACCCGGTCCTTGAGGAGGTAGCCCACACCCTCCGCACCGCCCGTGAGCAGGTCGCTCACGAAGCGCGTCTCGACGTACTGCGAGAACAGCAGCACCCCGAGCCCGGGCGAGGACTCCCGCAAAGCCAGGGCCGCACGCAGCCCCTCGTCGGTGAAGGTCGGGGGCATGCGGATGTCGATGATGACGACGTCGGGCAGCTCGCCCAGGACCCCGAGCCTGCCGACCTCCGCGACGAGCGCGTCCCCGTCGCCGACCGCCGCGACCACCTCGTGGCCGCGGCGCGTGAGCAGCGCGACGAGCCCGTCGCGCAGGATGACGGAGTCCTCGGCGATGACGAGCCGCACGGTGTACCTCTTCTGTGTTCAAGGGTCGGGGTGGAGCGGGAGGCCGCACGGCCGGCGAGCCGGCAGTCCCGTGTTCCGGGTCGTGCTCGACCCGGTGGAGCGGACGGGGTCAGACCCTGCTCGGCAAGGTCACGGTGACCACCGTAGGCCCACCGACCGGGCTCACGAGGTCCAACGTGCCGTCGACCGAGCGGACCCGCTCCTCGAGCCCTGCGAGCCCCGAGCGGTGCCCCTGGGCGTCGGGTGTCGAGACCCGGGCGCCTCCCTGCCCGTCGTCGCGCACGCGCAGGCGCAGCGTGCTGCCCTGCTCCTCGACCAGCACGTACACCCCGGAAGCGCGGGCGTGCTTCGCGGCGTTGGTCACGAGCTCGGCGACGCAGAAGTACGCGATGGTCTCCACTGCGGGCGAGGGCGCGACGCGCGGGTCGACGTCGACCGTCACGGGCAGGGGCGAGCGCGCCGCGAGCGTCTCCAGGGCGACCGCGAGGCCGTTGTCGAGCGCGGGCGGGTGGATGCCCCGCGCGAGCTCGCGCAGCTCGACGAGCGCCTCCTTGGTCGAGGCGTGCGCGCTGTCGACGAGCTCGAGCGCCTCGGTCGCGTCGCCGCCCGAGGCGAGCTGCTCCTTGGCCTCGCCGAGCTGCATCGCGACCGCGACGAGCCGGGCCTGGGTACCGTCGTGCAGGTCGCGCTCGATGCGGCGCAGCTTGGCGTCGGCGTCCTCGACCGTCCGACCGCGGGACTTCTCGAGGTCACGGACACGCAGGCTCGCGCGCGTGGGGCCCAGGAGGTTGATCGTGAGCAGGCGGAAGAGCTGCGCGAAGCCCCGGACGAGCTGCGGCCACAGCCACCACAGCACGACCCCGGCGGCCGCGAGCGCCGACTGACGCATAGGGGTGTCGACGAACCAGTCGGTACCCATCTGTGCGCCGCGGTGCCACGTGCCGTCGGCCGCCTGCTGGAGCGGGAGGAACTGGGACCAGTACCAGTGCGTCATGGCCCCCACGGCGGTGAAGAAGAAGGTCACGCTCACGACGAACGACACGATCGAGAGCACGAAGCTCACGAGCATGAACGACAGCGCACGCCACCCGGGCCCGTCGGACACGGTCGACCACAGCACGCGCCAGAACCCTCGGCGGCGCTCGTAGGGGGCCGGGGCCAGGACGTCGACCGACAGCATGGAGCGCGCCATGGTCCGGTACATGCCGCCCCAGCCGCGGGCCCCGAGGACGAGCGCGCCCGTCACGAACAGCCCGACGACCGTCACGAGGATCCCGGCCGTGAAGCTCACCGTGAAGATCGCGTAGGCGAAGGCAACGGGCGCGACGAGCAGCGAGAGCCAGATGTACCCGAACTCGCGCCACGTGCTGCGCGCGAACGGCGCGCGCAGGAAGCCGACGTCCTCGCGGTGGTCCGTGTAGCGCGGGTCGACGGGCAGGGGGACCCGCCCCGGGCGGGGAGGGCGGGCCGTCGGGGGCGCGTCAGCGCTTGCGGGCGCCGGGTGCGCACCGGCCGGCGGCGAGGACGGCTCGGCAGGGGGCACGGGACCCGTGGGGTCGGCAGGGCCGCCGGTGGGCCCGGCGTCGCCGAGCGGCTGGGAAGAGGTCACAGCAGACATGGTGTCAGGGCTCCTGCATCTGGTTCGAGCGGTGCCACCAGTCTTCCCGACGCGCGCCTCGGCGCCCAGGGTGCGCTCCGCCGTCGTGCACGGGGGTTGTCCCCCGTGCGCAGGACGCTAGCGGGCCGCCGGGACCGGGGGCTCCTCGGGGGTCTCGGCGGTCCCCTGCCCGACGGCGGCACCCGCCTCTCCCTCGACCGTCGCCCGGGTCGCGCCGCGCGCGGGCGCCGAGACGACCTGGATCGCGATCACGAGGACGGCCGCGACCAGGGCGATCACGAGGATCGTGCTCCCGCTCGGGTAGCGCGAGAACACCAGGACCGTCAGCGCGCCGGCGAGGACGAGCCCGACGAGGGCCCAGCGGAGCCTCGCGACCCAGATCTCGAACGGGTGCGGCGCGCGCCCACCGTCACCCGCGTGGCCACGGCTGACCGCGCGCACGGCCCAGTTGAAGCCCCCGCGCACCGCGACCGCCGACCGGCTGGACCCTGTGAGGTACGCCGCGAGCGCGACGACCAGACCGAACGCGAAGACGGCCCGCAACGAGGTGCGCAGCGGGACGAGGACCGCGTCGATCAGGGCGGTCGCGGCCGAGGGCGACAGGGTGTCGGACGGGACCGCGCTCAGGTACAGCGACCTCCCGACCGTGATCCCGATCGCGAGGAGCGCCATGGCGACGATGTACGCGACGCCTGCCAGGACCACGGCGCGACGACGACCGCCGCGCGGCGCGGCCCACACCGCGCAGACCGCGACCGCCAGCGAGAGCCAGGGCAGCACGTTCGCGGCCTTGTTCAAGAACGCGACGGCTCGCTGGGCCGTGACGACGTCGTCCGAGGTGAACAGCACGAACTGCGGGTTGATCGACGGGAGGTTCTCGACGAACGTGAAGCCGCGCGCCGAGAGCCGCTTGGTCACCTCGTCGATCATGGGGCCGAGCGAGAGCGTGACCTGGCCGTTCGCGTCGGCCGTGACGGAGGTCTCCCCCTCCCCCGTGAGCACCGAGACCAGGTTCTTGTGCGCCTGACGGTTCGCGACGATCCACAGCTCCTCGAACGTCGGGGAGGTCACCATGCGGTCGACCGTCGATCGGACGAACGACTCGCCCTGGCTCGCGAGCAGCGGGGCCAGACCCATGACCTGCGGCGGGAGGCGCTCGGCGTTCTGCGTGAGCGTCGTCAGTGCCTGGGTCGTGACCGACTCGAGGTCGATCCGGTCGAGGATCGCGTCGCTGACCTTGGTGCCGATCTCCGCCTGGATCGCCGGGTCCGAGCCCAGCGGGGTCACGGTCGCGACGTAGTGGTCGGTGTCGAGGATCTCGCCGCGCACGTAGCGGGCGAGGACCGAGCCGAGCATGAGGACCCCGGCCAGGACCAGGAGGACCGTCACCGCGGTCCAGCGGACCCAGTGGCGGTGGGGGGCGGCGACGGCCGCGCCGGGCGACGGTGGGGGTGCACTCCGCTCGGCCCGCAGGCGCTGGACCTCGGCGCGCAGGGCTTCGAGCTCGGCTCGTTCGGGGTCGCTGATCGTGGGCTCGCTCGGGACGGTCGCCATCGTCTTCTCCTGTCAGCGCGGTGCTGGGTACATCCTCGCGCAGGAGGGAGGGGTGCGCTCGGGAAGACC